>DASZPR010000700.1:0-4204 GCA_035550235.1 Verrucomicrobiia bacterium
TGGAGGAAAGCTTCTCGTGACCGTCTCCGGTCCAGCAACGAATGCGCTTCTTGAATCCTGGGACACTGACTCCTGGTTACGCATTGGCTCAGTCCCGCTTCATTTCAAGACGCTGCTCGACTATTCCGTAAGATTTGAACCCCGGTCTTTCTCTTTGCCTCACACCTATATGTTAATGGCCGACGGAGCCTTCCGTTTTTTTGATGTGACCACGCTGAAAATGGAACCCAAATCGTTCCAAAGTGGTTCAGAGCCGAACGATTGGGCCGGATCTCCCGATGGCCGCATGATGTCGGCGGCGGATTCATCAGGTCTGGTGCGGGTTTGGGATGTGGCGACGCTACGAATGGTAGCAACCCTCAAGAGTTTCCGGCTCGGGTCGCATTCCGTGGCGTTTTCGCCCGATGGTAGGCGGCTGGCATCCGGCAGCAACGGGCGGGAGGCGGTCCGGTTCTGGGACGTTGAGACGTGGCAGGAAGTGCTAACCCTGAGTGGCGAGGGCTCGCGTTTTGGCACGGTCAAATTCTCACCCGACGGCCGCTACTTGCTGGCCATCAATGATGCCGGTCTTGTGCATCTTTGGACGGCACCCACTCTGAAGGAAATCGTTGCGCACGAAGCAATGGCAACAAGCAAGGACCGAGTGCCGGCCAAACAAGATGCCACTAAACCTTAACACGTAATGACTGGCAGCACCGACATATCCCTGCTAACTTCAGCAACTGTGGACTCATCAGCCGAGAACGCGAGCAACGCTAAGGCGCTGCTGGGAGTGGTCGAACGCGGCGACACCCGCGCGGCGGAATCACTCCTGGCAATCGTGTATGATGAGTTGCGACGCCTCGCAGCATACAAGATGGCCCAGGAAGCGCCGGGGCAAACCCTCCAGCCGACTGCGCTTGTCCACGAGGCATGGCTAAAACTGGTCGGCGTTGGTGAGCAAAAGTTCAAACATCGAAACCACTTCATTGCCTTGGCGGCGGAAGCCATGCGCCGGATTCTCATAGACCGCGCGCGGCGGCGGAAAACTCAACGGCACGGCGGTCAGTGTGAGCGCGTCGAAATTGACCTGTGGGAAACTCGACTGACAGCTCCGGCGGAAGATGATCAATTGCTTGCGGTAAACGAAGCCTTGGAAAAACTTGAGGCGCAGCATCCCGCCCAGGCTCAAGTCGTTAAGCTTCGGTATTTTGGCGGCATGAGCAATGAGGAAGTTGCACAGGCCCTCAATGTCTCCGTTTCAACTGTGAAGACCTACTGGACCTTCGCCCGCGCATGGTTGTTCGACGCGATTCGCAACTCGTGATCCGAGGTAAAACCGAGGCCTAGCCGATGGGATGTTTCTGGTTGTTTGTCTCCATTCTCAACCATAATGCGAATGGTTGAGGGTTTTCTTCCAGGATTCGGTTTCTTCGCAAATCACACCTCCGCCGATTTTCCCATCCTAAATTTCGTTCATAACGGCCAGCCTTTTTAACAGAGTTTCTCGCGTTACTGACTGAGGCCTATTACAAGCGGATGAAAAAGAGAATGATCGTAAAATGGAAAATCAAAGAATCGGAGACGATTCCGATATTGCACTTACTCCCGGAGTTGGTCGAGGAGAGTAGAAAAGAGAAAGGCAGTATCAGTCTAAAAACGGTCTCAAAGAATTCATCCTTTGCCCGAGTCAAACATCATAAACAACCAAACAAAGATTATAATTATGTCGAATAAACTTCCAAACAATTCACCAATGAACACTATCACCACGTCGGACGGCGTTGACATCTTCTACAAGGATTGGGGTACCGGACAGCCGATCGTCTTCAGCCACGGGTGGCCGCTGTCAGCCGACGACTGGGACGCCCAGATGATCTACTTCCTGAACCAGGGCTACCGGGTGATTGCGCACGACCGGCGCGGCCACGGCCGGTCGTCGCAGGTCGGCACCGGTAACGACATGGAGCATTGGGTCGCCGACCTGGCGGCACTTACCAAGCACCTTGATCTGCGCAACGCCGTGCACATCGGGCACTCGACGGGAGGCGGCGAGGTGGCACGCTACGTGGCCCGGTACCAGGACCGGGTGGCGAAGGCGGTGTTGGTCGCCTCGCTGACGCCGAACATGGTGCGGAGCAACGCCAACCCCGCGGGTCAGCCGCCGGAATGGTTCGACGCGGTGCAGGCGGGGATCCTGAGAAACCGGTCGGAATTCTTCCGGACCGTTCCGGAAGGCCCGTTCTACGGCTACAACCGTCCGGGTGCCGTGCGCTCGGAGGCGGTCATCGCGAATTGGTGGCGGCAGAGCATGGCCGGCAGCGTCCAGGCCGCCTACGAGACAGTGTCCTCGTGGAAAGAGGACTACACCGCGGACCTCAAGCAGATCACCGTTCCGGTCCTGGTCATGCACGGTGAGGATGACCAGATCGTGCCATTCGGCAGTTCGGTGCCGCGGGCGGTCGAGCACCTGAAAAACGGAAAGCTCAAGGCGTACGCGGGGTACCCGCACGGGATGCTGACCACGCACGCCGACGTGCTCAACCCGGACCTCCTTGCGTTCATCCAGTCGTGATCCGGAAAGCGGGTGACGCTGATATCCGCTGCAGCGCTGGTCCGCCGAGGACCTGCGCTGCAACAAGGATTCAATACTCACTGCTGGCGGGGAGTCGCACCCGAACGAACAGCCCAATCGGCATTGACCGAAAGCCAATTTCGATCGAGTGCGGGGCGCGAGATTCACTTAAACTTAGAATTCGTTTCACGGTCTCACCGCCCATGAGAATGAACCCGCTCAAAAAACGCTTCGACGGTTTTCCTCGCTTCGGAAAGGTTTACTCCAATCTGCTCTTTGTACATTGTAGCCCCGGTCAGGGATTCCCAAGTCCGCCCGGCGGAGTGGCCTCACAACCTTGGTCATTTGCGAATTGAGGTCTCTCTACCATGAGCGGCGTGGCCAAGCGGAGCTTAGAAAAAGTTCAGCAAATAGCAAGGACTCAAAATTCCCGCCTTCTCGTTGTCCAGCAATTCGGGTCACCCGCAAGTCATTAGCAATATACTGATTCGTTTCCTGAAGCATTGCGAAATTGTGCCGAGAAACCAAACTCGGAAAGCTGAAAAAGAGAGATAAAAATCAACAGAGCCAGGCTATCGTAACTTTCTGTTCTCAAATCGGACTGGAATTCGAGACTTTTCTCATATTCCACCGTGCAGCGAGTCTGCGCCGACTCCATCAACCTGGGTAGTTTCCATCTTTATTCTCTGCCAAGAACCCTGAAAACCGCCTCCGGTTTCCATCTTTATTCCACAGTAGCTATCTTTATTATGTGGTTTCCCACTTTATTATTTGAATACAACTGCATTCGTTGGCAAAGTATTTTATTCGACCGTCACGCTCTTGGCCAGATTGCGCGGCTTGTCCACGTCACAACCGCGCGCCACGGCAATATAATAGGCGAACAGTTGCAACGGGATGCTCGCGAGCAGCGGGTAAACCGGCTCGGTGGTTTTCGGCAGGAAAATAACATCGTCGGCAACGGTCTTAATTTGTTCGTCGCCTTCCGTAGCCACGGCAATGATCGGCCCCTTGCGCGCGCGAATCATCGCGAGGTTCGCCATGGTCTTATCGTACATGGAATCCTGCGGAACGAGAAACACTGTCGGCGTGTTGGCATCGATCAACGCAATCGGCCCGTGTTTCATTTCAGCGGCAGAATAGCCTTCCGCGTGAATGTATGAAATTTCCTTCAGCTTCAGCGCGCCTTCCAGCGCAATCGGGAAGGTATAACCGCGACCGAGGAAAAAGAAATCATCCGCCTTCGCATATTTCAGCGCCAATTCCTTCAATTTGCCGCTCTGCGCCAAAATAGATTCAATTTGTTTCGGTGCCGCTTCCAAAGCGCGCAGGATTTCCAACGCGCGATTCGACGACAGCATCCGCATGCGGCCCAGGTGAACGGCGAGCAGTGACAAAATCGTAATTGTTGAAACAAATGCTTTCGTCGAGGCCACACCGATTTCCGGCCCGGCGTGCATGTAAATACCGCCCGTCGCTTCGCGGGCAATGGTGCTGCCCACCACGTTGACGATTGCCAGCGCCGGATGGCCGCGACGCTTGGCCTCGCGCAAGGCCGCCAAGGTGTCCGCCGTCTCACCAGACTGTGAGATGACGATCAATACCGTCCCCTGCTCCAGCGGCGCGTTGCGATAACAAAATTCATGCGCG
>DASZPR010000701.1:0-7803 GCA_035550235.1 Verrucomicrobiia bacterium
CGTAATAAAATTCATCCTGCTCATCCCACAGGCCACTATCCTCTTCCTCACTGTTGATGGCCGCCGCGATGCTGAGGAAGTGCTCGAAAAATTTCGTGCCGATGTCTTCGTAAACCTTGTTATGCCGCGCGAGTTCGAGCGCGATGCGCATCAGGTTCAATGAATACATAGCCATCCAACTGGTGCCATCGGCCTGGTTAAGAAAACCCCCGGTCGGCAGCGGTTTGCTGCGGTCGAAAACGCCAATGTTATCGAGCCCGAGGAAGCCGCCTTGGAAAATATTGCGGCCTTGGGCGTCTTTGCGATTCACCCACCAGGTGAAATTGATCATCAGTTTGTGAAACACACGCTCGAGAAAAGCGATGTCGCCGATGTCGCGAGGATCACGCACACGACGCTGCTTGCGATCGATTTGAAACACGCGCCACGCCGCCCAGGCGTGCACGGGCGGGTTCACGTCATCGAACGCCCATTCATACGCGGGCAATTGGCCGTTCGGATGCATGTACCATTCGCGCGTGAGTAACACGAGCTGGTGCTTGGCGAACTCCGCATCAATCAAGGCGAGCGTGATGCAATGAAACGCGAGGTCCCAGGCGGCATACCACGGATATTCCCATTTGTCGGGCATGGAAATGATGTCGGCATTGTTAAGATGACGCCAATCGGAATTGCGGCCGTATTTCCGCTCAGGCGGAGGCGGCGGCATCGCTGGGTCGCCATTGAGCCATTGCGGGATGTCGTAGTAGTAAAATTGTTTCGACCAGATCATGCCGGCGAAAGCCTGGCGTTGGACGTTCCGTGCGTCGGCATCGGTCATGTCCTGTTGCAGCTCGGCGTAAAATTCGTCGGCTTCACGGATGCGTTGGAAAAATATGGAATCGAAGTCGGTAAAGTAGGACAGGCTTCCAGCCTGTCTCTGATTTGTTTTCGGTTGAGACCTTGATGATTCAAGCAAAGATGGAGACAGGCTGGAAGCCTGTCCTACGAGGCGGAGGCGGATTTCACGCGAGCCTTGGGCCGGAACCGTTATCGTGTAATGCGCGGCGGTTTTGGTTCCGGTTCGCTGTGGGTTTATCGCAGCCTTGTTGCCATTCACCACGTATTCGTGAAAGGCATCCTTGAAAAAACCCGGCGCGTTGTTCTGCTCATACAAGCGGCGGATGTTCGTGTCGTTGTCGCAAAAGAGCAATTCCGGCCCGCCGTCGCAATACAACTTAAACTCACCGAGCGCCGAGTGCTTCGCGCTGAGGCTGCCGTCCGGTTCCGCGCGCAGGATAGGGCGTTCGGAATTATCCCATGTCCACGTGTTGCGAAACAACAATTGCGGCAGCACGTGGAGCGTCGCCTCTTCGGGCCCGCGGTTGTGAACCGTCACACGCATTAAGATGTCCGCCGTATCGGCTTTGGCATATTCGACAAAAACATCCCAATAGTGGTCGTCGTCAAAAATGCCGGTGTCGAGCAATTCAAATTCCGGCTGGCAGGTATCGGTTTTGCGGCGCGCATTTTCGTCGACGAGCAAGCAGTAGGGAAATTCGCGCTGCGGATACTTGTAAAGCATCTTCAGGTAGGAATGCGTGGGGGTGGCGTCGAGGTAATAATAAAGTTCCTTCACGTCTTCGCCGTGATTGCCCTGCGCGTTCGTGAGGCCGAACAAGCGCTCCTTGAGAATGGGATCCTTGCCGTTCCATAAGGCGAGCGAGAGGCACAGTCGGCATTGGTTATCGCTGAATCCCGCGAGGCCGTCCTCGCCCCAGCGATACGCGCGGCTGCGGGCATGGTCGTGCGGAAAATATTCCCACGCGGTGCCATCGGGTGAATAATCCTCACGCACGGTGCCCCATTGGCGCTCGGACAAATATGGGCCCCAACGTTTCCACGGCTTGCCGCCGGAGTGGGATTCGGCGAGTCGCTGATGTTCAGCGGTCGATGGGGGAACGCTCATTATAATTTAAAACGGAATGGAGTGTTGCGCGCATTTGGGACGCGCGACTCTAACACGCGAACGAGGCAGGGACAAGGTGGAGGCATTTTTAGAGCCGGGCTGACGCATCTAAATCCTGCTAATCGTAATATTTCCTGGTTTGCTCGCACCTTGGGGAATTTTGGCTCGACATAGAATTGCTTCCGCATAAAATTTCAACTCCCCTATTTGCCGCTGATTCAAATAGGGGAGTTGTTTTTTCTTATTATTAAAATAATGACAGTTTCCTAGTTTCCGTGGTTAATTCCCGTGCCACGCGCTTTAGCTTCCTGCTTATTCACCGACAGTCGAACAACTCGACTGAATCAATTTAAACTCACTTTCGAAATTCCGTAAAATAAGATGCATTAGCCCTGATTTTTAGAGAATTATCGGAGCAGGCGCGTCTTTCAAAACACCGAACTCGTTGCCGGTCATTCGATAATTTAGGAACAGAATCTGCTCAAAATTGAATGATTGTCTAACGAGAAGCGTCAGAGACAAAGATTTTCGTTCCGCTCCACCTTTGTGGAAGTTTGTGTAACGTTTGAAGATTTTGAAACGTTAGGTAGGGAACACGGGGATTTTGTGATGCGGGTTCTGCCCCATCGAAAAGGGCTTGCCACGAGTCGCGGCATTGCCTTTAGTGGATGGTCGGGAAATTTTAAATTGCACTTTGGTTTACCATGAAGCGTTGGGTCTGGTTCAGCTTATGCGGGTTGTTGGGATTGCTGCTGCTGCTGTGCGGCTGGCTGATTCCCGTGCATTTGCGCGCCATCGAGTCCCCCGTGCTCGCGCAGGCCGGCCGCAATAGCGCCAGCGTGATCGGTCGCGGAGTGAGCCTCGTCCACATCGGGCAATATGGCCCGGGCGAAATGATGCTCCGCGCGGCGCAACGGGCGAAATTTTCCGATACGAATGAACTGGTCTCTGCGCTGGATGCAGAAGGGAAAAAGGCCCCCGCGTTGAAACTCTGGGGCGCCCAGCCGGGGCTTCTGAGAAATTATTTCCCCAGGAATCCCAAACCGACCGATACTAACTTCACCGATTTCGTCGTGCGCGAAGAGAACCGCGCGAAGGCCATCGATATGTTGGGCAAATCCAAGCAGCCGGCGGTGCAGGCGTTGATCCAATCCCGCACGCTGACGAATACCACGACTTTCGCGCCCGCGCAATCGCCCGGCGGAGAGGCGTTTGATACCGCAGTGGTCATTACCGGATTGTTGGTGGATCAAAACAAGATCACGCCGGAGCTGAGCAAGGAAATTGAATCGGCGGCGACGCAAGCGAATCAAACCGGCAAAACCGAAGGGCTCGAACAAATCCTGCTGGATGTGCTGTCACTCGGCCAACGCTTCAATTGGGGTCAACTCGTGACGTTCGTGGGGAAAATGGACGGCGCGGAGACATTGCATCAGCAAGCGGAACTCGCCCGGAACGCGAATGATCAGCTTCCGGATTTGTTCGCCGCGGTGGAGCTTTCGGGCGATCCCAAAGCGGTCGCGCAATATCTCAAGGAATTTCCCAAGACCGGCTACGCCGACGTGACGGCGGCGTTTCCCTACAACGCAAACGGCGTACGCGCTTTGGTGCGCAGCGACCATCGGCTGTTCACCTCGCCCTTGCGGCAAGCGGCGGCGCGGACGGAGCCTTTGGCGAGCCTGGTGGCAGTGGGCGCAGATTATAGCTGGCGAACACCGGAATTTGCGCTGATATTGAAGTGGAGTTTATATTTTGCGGGCGGATTTTTGCTGGCGCTGGCCCTGCATGTTGGCAGAAGGCCTGCTACTGAATTGGAAGCGCCGTTGCAGGTGCGCGGGTTCCATGTGGCCCGGGAGCTTTTGTTTGCGTTGGGTTTTCTGCTGGTCGTAGTGCTTGTGAGCGAGCCGTTTCTCGCTCAACAGAGTGCGGCGACGGCGATGCCGTTTCGATTGCGCATACCCACGGCGGGCAGCGCAATCCAGCCGGAAAACATCAACCTCAAGACATCATTTATGGACAAATCAAGACTGATACCCATGGCGCTGTTTTTCGTGCTGCAGGGTTTGCTGTACATTTCCAGCATCGTGAAGCTGGCCGAAATCCAACGGCAAAAAGTCAGCCCGCGCGTCAAACTGCGGCTGCTGGAAAACGAGGACCACCTGTTCGATGCGGGACTCTATCTCGGGTTTCTCGGCACGATCATTGCCTTCATCCTGTCATCGGTCAGCCAGAAGCATTCCTTTGACTTGATGGTGGCGTATTCGTCTACATCGTTCGGCATTCTGTTTGTGTCCGTCTTCAAAATCTTTCACTTGCGGCCCGTGCGCCGGAAACTGGTGATGGAAGCGGAAGCGGAACCGGTCGTCACCGCCACGACGAATCCCGCCACGACCACGACTCCCGCGCCGTCTCTCGTGTCATGAATCGCAGCATCCTGATTGTCATCTGCGACTTTTTGCTCGTGAGTCTGCTGGTGTTTTCGACACCGGACACGACAAAGATCACAGGCGAAACCGGTGCCGCAGCCGTTCCGGCCAGCGAGGCGACCAATGCGCCGAGCGGCGGAAAGGATTTGGCCATGGTCATGCGCACGGCGTTGACCGAGGAGCAGCAAAAGCGCGAGCAATTGCAATCGGAGTTGCAGAAGACGCGCAGCACTGCGGCGCAACAGCAAAAGCAGTTGACCGAGGCCGAGAAACGTGCGCAGGAAATCCAGCAGCAACAAGCTAATTTGCAGCAACAATACGCCGCCGCGCAGACCAATCTCACCGCGTTGAACGAGCAATTGAATGCGCGTTCAACGGAAGCGACGTTGACCAAGGAGCAATTAGCAGCGATGCAGGCCGACATGAAGAAACGGGAGGACCAGGCGGCCGCGTTGAAAAAGCAACTCGCGGACTTAGAGAAGGCGAACCAAGCGGCTATTGCGGATCGGGAAAAACTCACGAACCAGCTTCAGATGGCGGACTTGGAACGTCGGCATGCGGCTGAAATGGCGGCCCAGGCGCAACAACAAGTGCAGATGGAGCGCGAAGAAAAGGCGCAACTCCAACAACAGAACACCAAACTCGCCGAGGGTGTAAAGACTTTGGCGAATAAATCCGGCGAGCTCGCGCAGGAAATTCGCGAGAACCGCCCGCTGGCGTCGAACACCATTTTCAACGACTTCGTGACCAACGCGGTGGATGTCCTGTTCACGGCCACGCGGCCCGGTTTCTTTGGCGGCGAAACCACGAAGGACCACACCACCAAAACCGTGTTGATCACGGACGGCACCAACACGTTTGCCGTGTGCCATGTGCAGGACACGCCGATGACGTTTTGGGTACCGCCGACAGATTGGGACATCATGGCCGTGAAACTACAGCACGGAGCGGGGCAACTCCCGATTCCGACGTTTTCCTTCGCGCAGGCCGATCCCCGGATGGTCATCATGCCGGTGAATCGCACGGATGCGAACCGGCTGAACGCCAAGGTGTATCGGCTATCCGGTGATCCGTTTAAATTCCAGGATGCGGTCCTGGTCGGCGCGGAAGAGGGTTACTACGGTGAATGCAAATTTCAGATTGATGTCAGAACTCCGGATTATGTGAAGCTGGACCGCAGCTTGTTGAAAGGCTTGTTCGGAAAATTTAATCCTTCGCGCGGAGATTTGGTTTTCAGTCGCACGGGTGAACTGCTTGGCATCATGGCGAACGACACGTATTGCCTGGTGATTCACAAGTTTGATGCGACCTCGACTTTTCATCTCGACCAAAGTCTCCGCGCGCAGCACCTCTCGGACACGCTGGCGTATTACTACGCTTCGATTCAGAAATTGCCCGCAGAGTTGCAGTAAACGAATCCTATTCCCCGCTCGGCGACACGCATTGCAGCGGATATTGCCGGGCGTATTGGATCCAATAATGCATTAATCCCTGATCCGGCCACTGATTAAGCAGCTTCCACATGCGGTCGTTCAATGGATCGACGCGCTCCTGAATCCCCTTTTGGTCGAACCAATCATGAGTTCCCTCGGGATGCTTCTCGGTCACGATCTCTCCCAGTTCGTGCCAAAAAGGTTCTATAATTGCAAATGCCTGGCCAAAGAGTTCAGCAGCTTCCGTGGCCCCGAGTTCTCGAAGGCCGCGCAAGGTCTCCTCATAAAAATCCAAATCATGGTGATTCGCGAAATGCCAGGCCAGGTCGTCCAAAGCCATGCTGACATCCAGATCGAAAGTGATAGCCATGGCGCGCAATCCGGGAGGCATGGCTTGAAGTTTGGAAAGAAAGACGATTCGATCGCGGCGCAATTCCTGAGGAAACAACAGATTCAATTCACCCATCAGCAAACGAAGAAGGTCGTCATCCGATTTCGCAGCTTGAATTTGCGCCACGGTCAAAGCCATTGCGATCGCTTTAAAGAAAACTCTGCTGGTTGCCTTTGGAAGCCTTTAAGCCAAGTTTTTTATAGCTCATTTCGGTAGCCACCCTGCCCTGCGCGGTGCGTTGGAGGTAACCCTCCATAATTAAATAGGGTTCGTAAACTTCCTCGAGCGTGTCCGGTTCTTCGCCGACGGCAACGGCGAGCGAACTAACGCCCACGGGGCCGCCACCGAATTTCACAATCACCGTTTCCAGAATGCGCTTATCCATTTCATCGAGGCCGTTCTCGTCGATTTCCAGCATGGCCAACGCTTTGTCAGCGATGTCAGCAGTAATGCGCCCTTGGCCTTTGACTTGCGCGAAGTCGCGGACACGGCGCAGGAGATTATTGGAGATACGCGGCGTGCCGCGACTGCGCCGTGCGATTTCCAACGCACCACGTTCTTCGATTTCAATGTTCAGCAGGCGCGCGGAGCGGCTGACGATTTTTTCGAGCTGTTCGGAATGATAATAGTCGAGGCGCTCGCGGATGGGAAAGCGCGTCAGCAACGGCGCGGTGAGCAATCCGCTGCGGGTGGTCGCGCCGATGAGCGTGAAGCGCGGCAGGTTCAACCGCACGCTGCGAGCGTTCGGGCCCTGGTCGATGATGATGTCGAGTTTGAAATCCTCCATCGCGGGATAGAGATATTCCTCGATGGTTTTCTGGAGGCGATGGATTTCATCGATGAAGAGCACGTCGCCCTCTTCCAAATTGGTCAACAGGCCGGCGAGGTCGGCGGCCTTTTCGATGGTGGGACCGCTCGTGCTTTTGACATTGGCGCCCATGGCCTTGGCGATGATGTTCGCGATGGTGGTTTTGCCGAGGCCAGGCGGGCCGCTGAGGAGGACATGATCAATGGGCTCCCCGCGTTGTTTGGCGGCGGCCACGGTGATTTCGAGGCGTTCCTTAACCTTGGCCTGGCCGGTGAATTCGGAAAAAAGCGACGGGCGCAACGTCATTTCCAACGCGGCGTCCGGCTTGGTAAGCACATCTGAAATCTTTCGGTCAGCCATTGAACGAAGGATGCGCAAAGTGTGGAAGAGGGAAAAGCTCCAAATTCAAACCCCCAAGCTCCAGAAAAATCCCAAGTCCAAAACTCCAAAAGCGTCGGCAGAATATGAGCCGGAAAGGCGCCTGGAGGTTGGAGCTTCTCTGGAACTTCGACGCTTGGGATTTGGATCTTTCCGCGAAGCGGATTGAATTGACAAGATTTCGTGCCGGGCCTAAGGTCGCCACCAATCCATGATCCAGCGCTTGACCAGGCGGCTGTTGTGGTTCAAAACCGTCCGATGGGAGGCTCGGAACCGTACCGCACTTTCTCCTTCCGCCTTTACCCTCGTCGAATTGCTGGTCGTGATCGCCGTGATTGCCATTCTCGCGGCGATGCTTTTACCCGCGCTCGCTTCAGGCAAGCAACGAGCCAAGCGGATCCAGTGCCTGAACAACCAGC
>DASZPR010000702.1:0-3696 GCA_035550235.1 Verrucomicrobiia bacterium
GAGGATAATTCCGGGGCGAAATGGCCATTCACAAAAACGAGGCGGCTGCCCGCCAATTTGGTGAAAGCCGCGCCGGCGAGAATTTCAGACGCCGATTTATCCTTTAGGCTTTCCGCCATGGGCTTGAACGGCAGGCTGGCAATTGGGGAGACATTGGTGAAACGCCAATCCTCATCTTTCAGCGTGGGAAAACCCTGCTCGGCAAAGCAGGCAATGCCGGCTTTGCGCAAAGGGAAAAGCCATGCGGGCTGGTTCATTTGCTTTTCGAACCGTTCGAAATTTTTAAGATACGGGTCTGTGCCGTTCACTGTATTTTCCATCATCTGAGCCATAAATTGAGTCACTAAAGCGTTCCGTCGTAAGCCGTATAGTGTTCCATGACCGGGGAGGGAGCGCAAGTACACCGTAGAGGCACCATGCGACGGATGCACATAAGAATCCGGATAGTCGTGCTTTCCTCCCCCTCTACGACTGGGCACGACCTGGCACGACCGGCGTTGATTGCGTGGCACTTGCAACGCACGACTGCGGAAGCCTCTGGCCACGACCGGCACAACTGTGAGGGGCGGGGCAGGGAATCCCCAATACGGCAAGTCGGCTGTGTTCCCATTTTCATTTTCCCTTTTCCCCTCCTTTTGCTGTTTCTTTGTAGCATGGCTGTCAAATTGGGAATCTGAATTCCTGGGATACGAACGTTACGGAAAAAGCGCCCGAGGGCTGGCGCACTCCAAGACGCTAGCGCGAGTCCATGAGCGTGAGGCTGTCGGCCAGGTTTTGGGCCGCGGCAGCCTTCTGCCGCTTTTGGTGGAGGGAACTGCCTTGGCTTCAACGGACTTGCCTTCACTCGGAAGTCGGGCAGAGTGTCTGAACGCTTATGCCGACAGAAGAAGATATTAAGAGCGCCCTGAAAGCCGTGAAATACCCCGGCTTCTCGCGCGACATTGTTTCGTTTGGTCTCATCAAGGAAATTTCCACCAGCAACGGGGCGGTGACGGTTTCGATGGAATTGACGGGCAGCCCGGAGGTGGCGCAGCAGATCAAAGTGGAGAGCGAGCGGGTGTTGAAAAATTTGCCGGGGGTCAGTGCAACCTTTGTGCAGGTGAAACAAAAGGCCGGGGCACCCGCCGGCGGCCAGACTCCGTGGGCCGGTCAAAACAAAGTCCCGGGCATCCGTCACATCATCGCGGTGGCCAGCGGCAAGGGTGGCGTCGGCAAATCGACGTGCTCCGTCAATTTGGCGTGTGCGTTGACGTATCTGGGCCATCGAGTCGGGCTTCTGGACTGCGATATTTACGGGCCAAGCATTCCTTTGATGATGGGGGTGCACGAGAAGCCGACGATCAGCGAAGCGGAAAAATTGATTCCGCCCTCCAACTACGGCGTGAAGCTGATGAGCATGGGCTTTCTGCTGGAAGACGATCAACCGGTGATCTGGCGGGGGCCGATGATTCAAAAGACCATCCAGCAATTCGTGATGGCCGTTGACTGGGGTGAATTGGACTTCCTGCTGGTGGATTTGCCGCCCGGCACCGGCGATGCCCAACTTTCCTTGTGCCAGATAGTGCCCCTGGACGGCGGGGTGATTATCACGACGCCGCAGGAAGCATCGCTGGGGGTTGTGCGCAAAGGAATTGCGATGTTTGAGAAGGTAAATGTCCCCATTCTGGGGATCGTGGAGAACATGAGTTATTTCACGACGCCGAATGGGGAACGGGTGGAAATCTTCGGCCACGGCGGGGGCCGGCACGAAGCGGTGCGGCGGGATATTCCGTTTCTCGGTGAGGTGCCTATTTTCACCGAAATTCGGGAGGGGGGCGATGCCGGACATCCGGTGGTGGTGGCCTCCCCGAACAAGCCCGCCGCCCAGGCATTTATTCACATTGCGGAAGCCCTCAAGCAACGATTTAGTTAAGATTAGGGTTAAAACCACCCTTTTGAGGGGGTTGCGCCCCCGGCAAGATAATGTAAATTACCGGTGAAAAATGTGAGAATAACGTGAGTATAACATCTCACAAACCGTTGCAAATTAAGGTTGTCACCGAGAGGGGCCCTGCTAGACTCTCGTTCCACAAGACTTAGGTCTGCATATGCCTAACGACGCTAAAGAGCCTTCCCAGGCCAACGATTTGCTGAAGAATTCTTCGCTGTATCGGGAATTCCAAGCCGAGCGCGAAGAGATTTTACGGCACAAATGGATTGAATCGGAGAAAGCCGGCCGAGATATCGGTTTTGAACGCGCCCTGACGGATTGGATTATCAAACACCGGTCCAAATGGCGAAAAGCCCGGCAGCCTGTCTCCAGCAATTAACCTGAATTTAACGCAGTAAACGTCCTTTAAGGCAGCCCCGCGAGGTTGCCAAGGAATATGAGCACACGATTTAATATAGGCGAATTGGGTTTTGAATCCGGTTCGCTTTTATTTTTTCCTCCTTTCCAAAGCTCCAAGCCCCACGCTCCAAGCTCCAGAGAAACACCAAGCACCAAACACCAAAAGTGCATCGATTGGTGTTTGGAACTTAAAGTTTGGATCTTCTCTGGGGCTTGGATGTTGGTGCTTGGATGTTTCATCTCCTGTCATGCCTGAAACCACCGTCATCCTGAACGCCCAGGCGACGCAACGCGCGCTCACGCGCATTGCGCATGAAATTGCCGAACGCAACGAGACCAGCAGCGAGGTTGTGCTCGTGGGCATTCAGCGTGGCGGGGTGCCGCTGGCAAAAAAATTGAGCGCGCTGCTCGCCGAAATTTGGAAGCAGCCGGTGCCGACCGGGCACCTGGATGTTTCCATGCACCGCGACGACCTCGACCAGCGCGCCGCGCCGGATGTGCAGCCGACGGTTATCCCGTTTGATATTTCGGGCAAAACCGTGGTGCTGGTGGATGACGTGTTATTCAGCGGGCGCACGATTCGCGCCGCGATGGATTCGCTGACGGATCTCGGACGGCCCAAAAAAATTCAACTCGCGGTTTTGATTGATCGCGGCCATCGCGAGTTGCCAATCAAGGCGGATTTTGTGGGCAAGAATGTGCCGACGGCGCTGGATGAGAAAATTTCCGTGCGGGGAGAGGAAGTGCTGTTGGAGAAATAATGAAAGACGCCAAAACATTTAACGCAAAGATGCCGAGCTCCAAAGACGCCAAGTTTCAAATTTCTTTTTGCGTCTTCGCCTCTTTGCACCTTTGCGTTTAAAACAAATGCCCTGGACTCGCAAACATCTGCTGGATATCGAATCGCTCACGACGGAGGAAATTACGACCGTGATCGACACGGCGCGCGCGTTCAAGGCCGTTGGCGAGCGAGCGATTAAAAAAGTTCCGGCACTGCGCGGCAAAACGGTGGTGAACCTGTTCGTCGAACCTTCGACGCGCACGCGCATCAGTTTTGAATTGGCGGAACAACGGCTTTCGGCGGACGTGATTAATTTTTCGACGGAGGCGTCGTCGTTCAAAAAAGGTGAGACGCTCAAGGATACGGCTCTGAATCTTCAGGCGTTGAACGCGGACTTCATTGTCATCCGGCACAGCGCGTCGGGCGCGCCGCATTTTCTTTCGCGCGTGCTGAACGCGAGCGTCATCAATGCGGGCGATGGCGCGCATGAACATCCGACGCAGGCGTTGCTGGATGCGTTTACGATTCGTGAGCGGAAGGGGAAAATTGCGGGGCTGAACGTCACGATTCTCGGCGATATTCTCTA
>DASZPR010000703.1:0-5140 GCA_035550235.1 Verrucomicrobiia bacterium
TTCCACCGCGGCGGTGAGCCCTTTTCGAGCGCAGGTGCGGGATGCAGAGACATCACGACGGTGGGGTGCGCGGCGCCTTTCGGGGAATAACCGCGTACGCCGATGCCGCGTGAAAGCGTCAGGCGCAGAAGTGCGTCGGGCATTTTATTTTGCGCGATGAGTTCATCCGCGAATGTGCGCAAGGCATCTGGCGTGAACGGCAATTTGATTTTTAGAAAGTCCGCGCCGCGTTGAAGCCGTGCGATATGTTGGTCCCAGCGGAAGGGTTTGCCGCGGAAGACGCGCATGGTTTCGAACAGGCCGTCGCCATAGAGGAAGCCGCGATCGAAGACGGACACGACGGCCCGCTCTTCCGGAACAAACTGGCCATTGAGAAAAATGAGCACGTTTGTTTTTAACGCAAAGGCGCAAAGTGGCAAAGGCGCAAAGTGAGCCGAATTTGTTTCGCCCTCAGAGCTGCGTCAGATGTCCGAGGCTCCGTTGATTCATTTTCAAATTCAATGCAGCCAAAAAGCCGGCGGCTTTGGCAAGTGTTTCGTCGTACTCCGCGGCGGGATTTGAGTCGGCGACAATGCCCGCGCCCACATTAAAATGTGCCAGACCGTCTTTGCAAATCGCGGTGCGAATGGTGATGCTTAAATGAGCTTCGCGATTGAAGCCGAGGTAGCCGTGGCAGCCGCAATAGGGGCCGCGGGAGAGCGGCTCGAGTTCATCGATGATTTCCATGGCGCGAATCTTCGGCGCGCCGGTGATGCTGCCGCCGGGGAAACACGCGGCCAACGCGGCGAAATGCGTGACGTCTTTTCGTAGCCGGCCTTCGACAGTGGAAACAAGGTGTTGCACGTGCGCGAATTTTTCCAGTCGCGCCAGTTCCGGAGTGTGCACGGTGCCGTATTCGCAGACTCGTCCGAGATCGTTGCGCAGCAAATCGGTGATCATTACCAACTCGGCCAATTCTTTCGCGCTGGTTTGCAATTCATACGCGAGCTGCGCGTCGCGGGTCGGGTCGGTGTGGCGCGGGCGCGTGCCTTTGATGGGGCGCGTGACGATTTGCGAGCCGCTCATGCGGAGGAATTGCTCGGGGGACGAGGAGGCGATTTGAGAATCGCTGCAATCGATGTAAGCGGAGAATGGCGCGGGCGAGACGGCGCCAAGTCGTTGAAACAGTTCCCAACCGGAAAATTCGCTCGGTGCGGTGAGGCGATGTGAGAGGTTGACCTGGTAGATGTCACCGGCGCGAATGTATTCCTGGGCGCGAGTGACGGCGGTGATGAAATCGGCGCGCGAAAAATTGGATGAAACCTCGAGGCAATTTTTTTGCCAGTGGGAAATGGACTGTTTGCGTTCCCCCTCACCCCTGCCCTCTCCCTTAGGGAGAGGGAGAACTTGTTCCCGGGTCTGGCGTTGAGAGGTGACTTCAGAGTGTTCGAGGTCGGCCAAAAGTTTTTGCCGCCAAAATCCGATTCGCTCCCCTGCCCGGGTTTCGCTGCGGGAGCCGTCGGTGGTGAGGCCGGTGGAGACGATCCAGGTTTTGTCGAGTTGATGATCGAAGACGACGAGGCTGTCGTAGAATCCCACGTGGCAATCGGGCAATTCCAGGTCGTTGGCGGCGCGGCGCGGGAGTTTTGGCTCGACGAAATTTCGCAGGTCATAGCCCCAATAACCAAAGCAGCCGCCCAACGGAAATGGCAAATCCACTTCCTCCAACAATTCGCAGCGAGCCATCAGGCTGTCCAGGATGTGCCACGGATTGCCAAACTGAACGTAGCCGCCGACGTGAGGAGGCGGATTGGGGGAGTCTTCCGTTCCGACCGTCCGCCTCCTTACGTCGGCGGCGACAGAAATTTCGCAGCGGGAGCCGCTGGAGCGAAAGGTTAGAAATGGATTTGCGGTGACGAAAGAGTAGCGCGCGGAGGGGGAATCGAACGAGGACGTGCGCAGCAGCACCAGGCCCGTTTCACCACGGAGGCTTTCGGCCAGCGTGTCGGGCGTGTGCGCGGTTTGGATTTCCTCGATCAACGGGCGCATTACGCAAAGGCTTTCGGCATCACGTCCGGCGGGCCGACGCGGCGTTCGTAATCCAGAATGATATCAATCGCCTCCTGCGGGTCGTCCGTGATGGTAAACAAATCGAGATCGCCGGGGCTGATGAATTTGCCGCCGGCCAATTTCTTTTTGACCCATTGAATCAAACCCGTCCAATGGTCGCGTCCGAACAGGATGAGCGGGAATTCCGGGATGCGTCTGGTCTGGACGAGCGTGAGCACTTCGAAAAATTCATCCAACGTTCCGAAGCCGCCGGGCATGTAAACGAAGGCGATGCTGTATTTCACGAAGCACACTTTGCGCGCAAAAAAATAGTGAAAGTGAATCGGGATATACGCGTAGGGATTGCCTTTCTGTTCATGCGGCAATTCGATGTTCAAGCCGACGGATTTTCCCTTGGCCGCAGTCGCGCCGCGATTGGCGGCTTCCATGATGCCGGGGCCGCCGCCAGTGATGACGGCTAAATTATGTTTGGCCAATTCACGCGTCAGATGGACGGTGGCTTTGTAGTATTTGTTGTTCGGCAACGTGCGCGCCGAGCCAAAAATCGTTACGCCCGGCCCCACTTGCGACAATGTTTCGAAGGAATCCACAAATTCCGCCATGATGCGGAAAATGCGCCAGGGGTCTTCTTTGATGAATGTAAGCTGGTTGTTGCCGTTCATGGGTGGAAAGTTAAATGGTTAAATGAGTTAAATCAGTTAAATAAGTTAAATGGTTAAGCGAGTGACGGAGTGCAACTTGGTCGCATTTCGGAGGACAGGACACTTTTCAATTCAATTCACACAGATATCCGAGTTGAATGAGTTGGAGCTTTGATTTTTTTGGCAAGCGATGTCTCCCAACGTATTTGCCTTGCAAACGGCTAAGCCGACTGGAGAATGAATCCCATGCCATGAAATCGTATCAGAAAAGGTGGTTTTCTGTCTTCACAGTGGTTGCCGGAATCGGCTTATTAGCCGGGCGGGTCGCGGCCCAACCCTTCGAGGTTCTGCATACCTTCTCACCCACATCGGGTTCGCCTGGCACCAACAGCGACGGAGGCCATCCATACGGCGCATTGATTTTATCAGGCAACAGAATCTACGGGACGGTGCAGGACGGCGGGCCTTCGGGCAGCGGCTCGATATTCGCGGTCAACACCGACGGCACAGGCTTCACCAATCTTTATAATTTTTCGGCTCTTTCCGGCACATTTCTCGGCACCAACGCCGATGGGGCTACTCCCTTCGCAGGGGTGATTCTATCAGGCGACACGTTGTATGGAACGACGGAAGCGGGTGGCACCGGGGGCAGTGGCACGATTTTCTCCATTAAAACCAACGGCACGGGCTTCACCAATCTTTATAGTTTTTCGCCCCGTGGAAATTTTCTTTTCCCCACCAATAGCGACGGAGCGGGTCCGTATGGCGAATTGGTTTTGTCCGGAAACACGCTGTACGGCACGGCGGCATCCGGCGGCCCGCGCCTCTATGGAACCGCGTTTGCCATTCATACTGATGGGACTGGTTTTACGAACCTGCATAGTTTCACCAATTACGACGGAGTCGGTCCTGACGCCGGATTGATTCTATCAGGCAACACCCTGTACGGAACGACTGCCGGGGGCGGCGCTGCGGGCAACGGCGTCATATTTGCCTTTTATACCGACGGGACGGGTTTTACGAATCTGCACAGTTTCGCAGCGGGTACAACCAATGCGTCGGGCATTTATACTAACGCTGACGGCAGGCGTCTTTACGCCAAATTGGTATTATCGGGAAACACTCTATACGGAACCACGGAGGAGGGCGGCCCATTCGGAGGCGGCACAGTATTCGCCGTAAACACGGACGGCACGGGTTTTACCAACCTCTGCCAATTCGCTAACGACAGCGATAACGCATTGCCGTATGACGGTTTGACTTTATCCGGAAAAACACTTTATGGAACAGCCTTGGGTGCGACCAACAGCACAGTGTTTGCGATCAATACCGATGGCACAGATTTTAAGACCCTTTATACTTTTGGGGACAACGACGGGAGCAATCCGAACGCAGTGATCTTATCCGGCAACACCCTGTATGGGACTGCCCATTATGGCGGCAGCGGCGGCACGGGCAGCAATCCCAGCCGCGGCACGGTGTTCAGGCTGGTCGTTCCAATTTCGTTATATTACCAGAACTTTGCCGACTCGCTCGTGTTGAGCTGGAACGATCCGGTGAATATTTTGCAGGCCGCGTCGGCGGTAACTGGCACTTACACCAACGTTCCTGGCGCCACCAGTCCTTACACCAACGCCGTTACTGGTCCGCAAGAATTTTTCCGTTTGTTGGTGCCCCAGTAATTCGGGGACGGCGGCGAATCACAAAACGATGCTCAAAAAAGCACAGGCCGGAGAGGTATCGCACTCTCCGGCCTGTCTGTGCATTATTCCCGTTTTAGCTGCACCCTAAGCTCTCGCCGCAATTCAGGCACTTGTAGCAAGCGCCGTTGCGGACGGCCACGTGGCCGCAGCTCGGACAGGTCGGGGCGTCCGCCTGGTTGGTAATCATCGAAGTCAGCGTGAGCCGCTTCTTGTGGGCATCGCCATTGCCGTTGCCGGGCTTCAGATCCACCACGTCCTGGTCGTCGGAAATCGCCAGTTCAGGCACCGGGCGATTTACTTTTTTTTTCACTTCTTCCATCAGGTCCGGCAGGGCGAGTTCCGGCTGGTTGCGCGCGGCGTTGATGCTTTCGCGGTAGCCAGGGATGAATTGCACTGCCAGCCAGCGGAAGACATAATCGATGATGGACGACGCGTTGCGGACTTCCGGGTTCTTGGTGAAGCCGGAGGGTTCGAAGCGCTGGTGCGCGAATTTCTTGAGCAAGGTTTCCAGCGGCACTCCGTATTGGAGCGACATGCTGGTGAGCGTGCCGATGGTGTCCATCAGGCCGCCGATGGTGGAACCTTCCTTGGCCATGGTGACGAACAATTCGCCGGGCTGGCCGTCCTCGAACAGGCCGACGGTCAGGTAACCTTCGTGGCCGGCGATGTCGAATTTGTGGTTGATGGCCGCGCGGGTGTCCGGCAAGCGACGGCGCAAGGGCTGGCCGACCTGGGCGCGCAGTTTCG
>DASZPR010000704.1:0-8896 GCA_035550235.1 Verrucomicrobiia bacterium
TCACGCCAAGCCTGCGGCGGCAACGTCGGAATTGCGAACAGGCGGTGAATCTCGTTTTCCGGCGACGGGGCGGTGGCGCGGGCGAATACACCCGCGTGCGGATTTTCGATGCGGGCAATGTGCGCTTGGAGATCGGCAATGAATGGGTCAAAACGCTTCGAAACGGCAGTTTGTTCGCATTTGTCGGCGATGCCTTGCGACGCAAAAAAATTGAATTCAGCCGTAGCCGCGTTGAGTTTGAGGCTTTCGATGTGGAGAAGTGCCGTCTTGAGAAAATCAAGCACCTTTGGTTTCACCGTTGTATCGTATTGTTCGATCAGGTCCGAAACTTTCAGGTGCGCAATAGCTTTGAAGTGCGGAGAAGCAATTAATTTGCCTTCCTCAATGATAGCCTCGCGCACATCCTGCGGCGGACGGGTGGAAAGCATGCTGCGATGTTCTTCCAGCCGCATAGTGGGACTGTGGTAAGTCCAGTTTTTGAGCAATTCCAATTCGTATGCGACCTGCACAGGACGCCATGCCCTAAGAATCGACACCGCTTCGAAGGTGGTCAGAAAATTGAAGTAGGGGTCCGGGATGTCGCGCTCTGGCACTATCGGCAACCAGTCATTCAATGCCATTAAGCGCTCAATTTCGCCGATGCGCGCCACGCGATTTTTTTCCGCCGTGGAAATGTGCCTGCCACGCGCCACGCGTTCCGCGTTTCCGTCAACCTCAACAACCTTGCATGTCCCGGCCTGTTCAGCCTCTGCCAAACGGCGACGAAGTTCTTTTTGGAACGGAGAGTAATCGCGTCCGCTGATGGTGGGACTAAATCCCATCAAATGTTTCTCTGAAAGTTTCAGAAGCCCGGCGTAATCGGTGGGCCATTCAAAACCTTCCACTGATGGCCCGGCATCTTGCTTTTTGGGCCGTGCGGCGGCAACCGGCGCGACGGTTTCAGGATTGGGCGTGACGAGTGTTCGCCCCTGCGCGAATGTGTAAGCCGTGCGGCCAGGGACGTTCAAATTGTGTGTTTCTTCGTTCATTTTAATTTTGGATTTAAATTGTTGTTCGGTATCTCAGTTGAATTCGCCTTTTACCGCGCGCTCAGAGAGTTCCTTCAAGGATGCGCAGCCGCGCGCCTCAAGAATTTTTTCGGTCAAGGTCGATACTTTTACCGGGCGCATAACCGCAGTAAAAGGCAACCCGTGAAAGTCGCCTTCCATTTGATATTTCGCGCCGTCAGTATTCGGCCTCTGGTTTGCCGCAGCGGCGCGCTGGTTTTTGTTCACTTCTGCGTCTTCCTGGGCGCGTTCTTTCGCGGCCAGTGTTCTCTGGGTTAGGTTGGCCGATTCACTCACGGCGGCTTCCTGTGCGATCTGCGGAATGACAACCGGAGCCGCCGCTTGGGTTTCGGTGGCAGGATTGGACGAAGCCTTTACGGGCAACTTGCCTTCGACTGCGGCGCAAAACGCTTCAAGAGAATCAATGTTTGCCAGCAAATTTTCAGAGCCATTCAGCGTAAGCGGCATGGCCATTTTTTCGCCGGTCAATTGGGCAAGCTCACCACGGAGCGCGGACGCTCTGGAAAAAAGCGTGCGTTGAAGCGATTCCATTTGGGATTGATCGAGTTTTTCAGACATTTGAGTGTCGGGGTTATTGGGTTATTGCTTTGCGGATTTCGCCCTCTCGGACGGCTAAAAATGCGGGCAGGTTGTGTCCAGCAACGTCAAGAATGATGGCGTCAGGCTGGGCAGTTGATTTTTTGAAGCGGCGAAATGCCGTCATGTTTGCAACACCAGCGCGCCGGGCGATTGCCGGAAGAGTCACCATTGCCATGGGGCTTTTGTTTTGTGCTGTGTTCATTTTGCTATCAAGGTGTCTGCGTATCGTTGTTCAAGTAACTTGGAACGGTATTTTTGAATCAATCCGCGTAAGGCAACCGAACGCATTCTTTTGGTTTGATATTGCTGGGCGATGGCCTAGCTATTCCTTTAGCGATGCTGGGGCACATCGGACGCAAACTACGAAGCGCGCGAGGCGCAAAACGCTTTCTCGCATTTCCGGTTCCAAGTCGCCCAGGTTGAAATTGATCGGCGAATGGCAACGAGCGCACGTAATTTCATCGCACTTTGGATTGAAGGGCATCACGGTCATTTCCCTTGGTTGTAAGTTCCGTCATTAAGGTCGAGATTCGCGTAGTCGCGCCACTTCCCTTCATTTGCCGTCCCTTTGCTGCGGTCAACGCCGCGCCGATTGGATGACTGGCCGTTTGAATCCCACTTGCTGTGCCAGTTGCGAAGCGCGGCGGTCCAACGCCTCATTGGGTTTCTTCCAACCTTCCAGCCGTTCGACTCGTAGTAATTGAAAAAGTTTTCCGCCTCTAAAGCGGGCAGCGCAATTTTCTCAGCTTCGAGCTTCACTTCTTCAAGCGAAGGAACCACAAATTTACTTTGCCTCGCACGCACAGGCGCGACAGCGACACCGCTCTGTGTGTTATCATTTTCAATTATTTCATTCTCTACAGTATTGTTTGTGGTCAGTTGCTGGTCATTTGCTGGTCGCTGGCTGGTCATTTGCTGGTCAATTTGATGTTCTGAGAATTGATACGCGCGCCAGTTAATTACTGTGATTAAGGAGTTTAAGTTTCCGCTTTGCTGGTCAATTTGCCGGTCACTTTTGAGTTGTTCTAAAATGCGTTTCACTTTCGATTCGTGAACACCTGTATCCCGTGCAATGGCATGCCGTCCGGTGATGAGTTGCCCTGGCTGCAACCTGATTTGTTTTCCGCAGAAAAGTCCCTCAATTACCTTGTGCGTCGCGTTCAAAAGCAGATGCAACCAAACATGCACAAATTCGCTGTCTTTGTATCTAGGATGGTCGCGCAGCCTCCGCCAAACACAAACGTAGCCGCGCCAATCTTCGGAAGACGGCGGAATGGTCGCGCGAATAGCGGGCGAGTTTTTTTGATCTGTCGATGACATGACGCTGCGTTTTATTTAGGGGGAACGGTTTGTGCATATCACCTTGGCGCGCGTCTTCGTGCACGATTTCCGCCTACGCTGCTACCGAAAATAATTTGGCTATGACGTTCTCAGGTGTAAGCCGCCAAAACGCATCGGCTTGTTGTTGCGTAACAAGGGCGCGATAATGACCAAAGAGCATGGCGTAATCTCCGTGGCCAAGCTGTTTGACGGTTTTTTCCGCTCCAAAAATCCCGTAGTAATGACTCGCGAACGTGTGCCGGAGACAATCTTGCGTCCATCCGGTAGGAATGACTTTCTTGCGTTCCTTGTTTTCGACTTTTTCGAGCCTTATCAGCCCCGCCGCCGCGCGCACGCGCTCGAACCGCCTGCGGAGATTCTTGGGAGGCAAATCGCCGCCAAGATCGAGCCACGCTTGCAAGGTGGGATGGATTTCAACGTCCCGACGCTGCCTGTCTTTGGCGTGCAGCCCCAGTACTCGAATTGCACCGTTAAAAACGTCGGCACGTGACAGCTTCGCCGCCTCCCGGTTAGGTCTAAGCCCGGCAAATAATCCGACTGCGATATACGGCACAAGTCCCGAATCGTATTGCAGTGCGGCGCGTAAAACAGCCTCGCATTGATCGATAGCAAGAATTGACGGGGCAACATCCAAGTCCGGCATTCTCCGCTCATTAATTCCGTCTATGTTCGCCGCTGGCGATTTCGCCAAATATTCAACTTTCACGCACCAGTGAAAGAAGGATTTGATGCTGATAAGGTAAGTGTTGAACGTGCGCGGCCCCCATTCTGGACGGCGCAAATAGCCAAGCACATCGTCGCGCGTTATTGATCGCAAAGGTAACAACTCACGACCTTTAAGAAAGCGCCCCACGTTCGATTTAAGCGCCTTGATGCTTTTTTTCGATATCAAGGCAGCTTCCTTTTCCGCAAGGAAGGTTTTGTAAGCGTCGCCAATTTTGACAACGGTCGAAACGCGGCTTCGATTTGCACGGTAGAAATCCATTGCCTCGCGAATCGTGAACCCCTCGCGCGCCGCATCCTCCATAAGTCGAACGATTTCGTCGCGGTGTGAAGCGGACATTGCAACCCAAACTTCGCCGCAACGAGTTTGCCGTCCGCGCATGGTTTCCGCTTCTGTGTCGGCGGCTGTCTTTGTGGCGAAGTAAAGGCGCTTGCGCTTTTCTCCTTTCGGCGTCCAACTCACGACCCATTTGCGCGTCCCTCGGACCATTACCGGCCTGACAGAAATCTTCATTCTCATCCTCCCAACTCGGAACGGTTTCTGTCGCCAAGTTGTCGCCAGTTTGAAAGGCGAAACACCGGCACAAATGCGGACAACTACCGCAAAAGTCGGAAAGCGCCAGGAGGCAAGCGAAGCTAAAACCAGTGGAAACACTGAGAGAAAATGAAGATTTCCGAAGGACTGGTGATGGTGGAGCCGAGGGGATTCGAACCCCTGACCTTCTCATTGCGAACGAGACGCTCTACCAACTGAGCTACGACCCCGTGCACCAGGCCCGAAAATAGTTACAACGTCCCAGCAAAACCGCAAGAACCAATTGCAACGGAAACCGCATTAATTTATTTCGGCGGAGCCTGGCCGTGGCTCTCCTGATTTTTTTCCTTGAGATAAACGGCCAACCGGTACAGGCCGGCATACATTTCCATCGTTTTCGTGGACCAGATGTCGCCGTGGCTGGCGATGAGTTTTTTGCCGCAGTTCACAATCCAATAGTCGGAATCCTGCATCGCCAGCGGACGCCCGTTCAATTTCACTTCTTTGTAGGGCGGTACCGGGTTGTTGGTGATGCACCACGCGGTCAGCGGGTTCGAGGTGTAAAAGATGTGCGGGTCTTGAGGGGGAGTTCGGGAAAGATTGGCTTCAAAAACCGCTTTGGTGCCGGAAATGGCTTTGGGCATCGGCTCTTTTTCCGGAATAATCCAGTGGTTGATGAGGTAGGGCTGGTGGCCGGGTGTTTTGTTGTAAAATTTGTATTGGCGGATGGGGGCGTGGGTTTCGCCGTTGGTGCCAAAGATGGCGGTGGTGTATTCGCGTTGCAAACTGGGACGCAGTGAATCCAATGTGTGGGCCATCGGATATATTCCGCCGGTGGCGCCATCGGCGGTTGAGGTCAGGGAGACAATCACGGGAAAACTGCTGCCGGGGGCTTGTCTCAGAGCGCGGCGATTGGCTTCCAGAAAGTCCCGCATTTCTTTGGCGTAGAGCGAGGGAGCCGCTGAATTTAAAAGCAGGATGAAATCGAAAGGCAGCGCGGGTTTATTTTCAATGGCGGCTTTTTTGGCGCCGTCCCACCATTCCATGACGAGCGAGCCGGTCATGGCCTGGCCCAAGGATCTTTCCAGCATCAAGGCGCCCATGGAATGGCCCATGACGAAAACCTGGTTGTCCATTTTGGCGCCGTAATTTTTCGCGGCGGAGGCGTAGGTGAAGATGGCCCGCGCCATGGGCAAAGCGGAAACGAGATGCTCGGCAGCGCGTTGGCGGGTGAAGAAATCCACGTTTTCCGGCAGGAAACCCAGCCAGTAAGACCAGCGGTTATATTTCGAATCGACGATGGGCTTTTCGTAAATGTTTGTTGTGTCCTGGTAAAAGCCATCCGGATCAGATTTGTCGATGTAGGGGTGAACGACGTTGCCGCGCCAGGAAAGGTAGACTCCGTGGACCCGGTAGCCGCGACGCAGGACTTCGTCGCTGGAGGCGATTTTGGCGAGGAAGGAATTGAACCGGATGACGTCATCGGACTGGGAGTTGTTTTTCCAACCGTGGCAATACATCACGAGCAGCACGGGTCCAGCGGCCACCATGTTGGTGATCTTCGCTTCGCAATCCCGATGTTGCCGGAAGTCGATGAAATCGCCGCGCTCGTCGAATTCCACGAACGAGCAGGAGATCTTCGCGCCGGCCTGGGTCTTGTCTTCGGGCTTGGTCGTGCCTTCGATATACCAACTGAGTGCGGGATTGGTATTCACCTGCGACGGCTCAAATCTCATCGGCTTGCCGTTGACGGCGCAACCGGAGAAAACGAAGGAGATGCTGAGCAATAGCACGAATAATAACACAATTGCGCAGGACGGATATACGACCCAATGTAGTAGAATCATCATAGTCCTCATAACCAGAAGCAGCCCGTTCCAAGTGGCTTTTTGGAGCAACCGAGGAGGGGTGTCAATTATATTGTGAATTAATTTGGCTAAAGAAGGCGAAGGACGGGAACGGGCTAACCCGTAAAGAAATCGTAACTGCCTTTACCTGAGGCTGCCGGTCAGGAAGCCGCCGCCATGTAGTCGCTCGCGCCGCGCATGACGCTTGCTCCCAGCGGACTCAGCCGCGCGAACTTTTGCACGGTCTCAATTCCGTGTTTGAACAGCCGCGCGTTTTCGGCGAGGTCTTTTTGCGCTTTTTCCTTCGCGGCGGTGTCCAGAATGCCGCTTTCGAGAAGTTGGCGGACGACTCGATGCATTCGCGCGGTCACGAAGGTGGCGTGATAAATGCCGTCCATCGGCCGCGGGTCCTTGCGCAAGGGGGATGAAAACAACTCGTCGGGTGTATTTTCCACCAGCGCTTCATCGGCGCTAAAGCCGAACAGCAAATTGTGCGCGGATTCGTGCGCGAGCATTTGAACCATGCCGATGGCACCATCGCCGCGATCGGCGTTGAGGATGATGGCACCCCACAACATGAAGGAAGACGCGCCGTCAAAGGTGTAGGCCTTCGGGTCCTTGTTTCCGGCGGCCAGAACAATCTCCCGGAGCAGCGCGCGGATTTCGCCGGCGAGTTCCGGATCGCCCGAATCCAGCAAGGCGAAGGCGTCGCGAATTTGCGCGCGGCATTTCTCGGCGATTTGTTTTGAGGGCGGAAAAATCTCGAAGGAAATGGACGGGTCGTCGTTTAAAAAACGGGCATAACGCGCGGCAATCGCGTCGTGTTTGGGGTCCGCCAACTCGATAATTTCCAAGCCGCCGGCGCGCGGGGGCAGGGTGGTCAGTTCGGTCAAGAGCTGCGAAGCTTTTTCGACGTCATCTTCTTCGATGGCCAGGACGACGTCGTTGTAAAAGCTGAAAGCCAGGGGCGAAACGGGGCGCGATTCAAGATCAGTGAGGAATTTCTGAAGGCGATCGTGCGGGACTGTGAGCACGCCTTCGCCTTGCGTCAGGATATAGCGCAGGCTATCGGCGAGTCGCGACCGCATGCGCTGGTCGAGAAAGAAAACGCGTTCGGCGCTGGGCGCGAACGCGTGCAGATTATCCTGGGTCTGAACTGCCAAAGTCGTTCAGGTCGTTTTGACACCGGGCTTGCCGCCGATTTTGGCCGCGAGTGCCGCCCGGGTGCGCTTGGTGCCATGTTCGGCCTGGGCCGATTGCACCTGGTTGAAACCGAACAGTTGGCTCCAATCCAGCTTAACGCGTTTATTGATGGTGTTTTTCACGCGACTCCCCCGCCGCCGCCACCACCTTTGGTTCCGACTTTGCCGCCGATTTTCGCGCCCAATGCGGCTTTTACAGCCTGCTTGGTCGCGCCGGACTGCACCGAGGAGACCTGGTTGAATCCGACGAGTTTATTCCAATTTAAATCAATACGCTTCTTGGTGGATTTCATGGGCTACCTTTTCTATTATCCGGCCCGGCTTGTCAAGTCGTGTTGCTAATTAAATTTAGAGAATCTTTTAATGAAAATTAATAAAGGGACGACAAGCTTTTCGGCCAAGTCATTCTCCTGACGAACCATGATTCAGTTTTTGCACACGCGCGGCCACGATTACACCGTGAAGGAGGTCAAGGCCGACTCCAATGCTCCGGCCATCCGGTGCATGAATTATGACGCGCTGATTCGGGCGCGCTCGCTGCGTGGCGGGACTTATATTTTTACGGACGTCGATCGCCTCGGTTTTTGGGATGTTGAGCACGCCAGCCATTTGTATCTCCAGATGAAGAATGCCGGCGTGCGGGTATTGAATAATCCGGCGGTCGTTCGGACTCGTTATCCATTGCTGCGGGCGTTGCGGGCGGCTGGTCTCAATGATTTCAATGCTTATCGCGCCGATGAAATCGATTCGATCCAACGTTTTCCGGTGTTCGTGAGGAAAATTCACGGGCATCGCGCGCCGTTGAGCGATCTTCTGCAAAGCCGCGATGAACTACAAAAGGTTATCGAGTCAGCCATCGCGAGTGGGACGCCGCGCGAGAATCTGATTGTCGTGGAATTTGCCGCGGAACCCTTGCGGCCGGGACTTTTTCGCAAAATGTCCGCTTTCCGCATCGGCGACGCCATCGTGCCGCACATTAGCGTCCACGATACCACCTGGCTGGTGAAGTACGGGAGGAAGTTCGATGATATTGAGGATCTGTACCAGCAGGAACTCGCGCTGTTGCAAAGCAATCCTTACGCGGAGCATTTGAAAAAGGTGTTTGACGCCGCCGGCATCGAATACGGCCGCGCGGATTTCGGGATGTACCAAGGACGCATCCAGGTGTACGAAATCAACACCAACCCGCATGTGGCGCCGCCGTGCAAGCATCCATCACCCAGTCGCATCAGCAGCATGAAATTCTCGTGGGTCACCTACTTGAAGGCGTTGCACAGCATTGACACTCCAAACTGTTCTACCGTCCGGTTGGGCAATGGAGCGTTGCAGAAATATCGCCCGTGGAAAAACCTGCTGGCGCGAACGCGCAAAGTGCCATGAGACTTTCGCTCATCATCAGCGCCTACAATCAGCGGGCTGCGCTCGAAAAAATCTTTCGCGCGCTCGTGTTGCAAACGAGTTCACCGGAGGAAATCCTCATCGCGGACGATGGTTCCGAGGATGGCACGCAGGAACTTATTGAGCATTGGAAGACGAAAATCTCCGCGCCGATTCTGCATCAATGGCACCCGCACCAGGGTTTTCTGAAGACGACCATTCTGA
>DASZPR010000705.1:0-6829 GCA_035550235.1 Verrucomicrobiia bacterium
AAATAACGCCTGCAGTCCCAATGTATTAAAAAGAATTGTGACGCGATCGACCACGTTGCCAAGTGATATTTGCTCGACGTGGAGCACTTGTTTGATCTCGGGAGTATGCGCCGCACGCGCAAAAAACCAGCAGCGGCGGCCGGTATCGAGGCCGGCGAATGCGGAAATCGGGTCAACTGCGACGCATTCATTGTTCTCCAGGCGCTGAATATCCGATTCCTGCGCTCGCCGGGAACGCTCCAAAATTTCGGGAGTCAGTTTTTGTGCGGTGCTTTCAGGCATGGCCTTGCGGTCGCACAGGAAAGTGGCCATGGCTTCCGGATCCGCGACGGCGCGCACCCATTCGGCCACGATTTGTGAAATGTCGATTGCCGAAATGGCGAATTGCGAGATGCGAAACGACCAGTTTCGAAGGTGCGTTCGTTCCTCCCGCCGGTGTTTCCATTCGAAACCACCCAGGCCGCGATCCAGTTCGGCGCCGCAGTGCGTGCACGCAAAATAATATTTATTGGTGGGATCGTGCACCGCCGCGGTCGGACCAGTATCGTGATGGCGAAAATCACCGGTGTGGGTGAGAAAAGGATCGCTTGGTTGAGGCACGCGATTGAGCGCAAAGCGACAGATGCGCGGCCAATTTTCCTCAAGGTTTTGTTTGTGACCGCATTCAGGATTTGGGCATTTGTGCAGCATGACGCCCTGGCTGCCATCCTTCCACGCTTTATGCTGGCCGCGCCCAGCAACCCGTTGCGTGCCGATCTTCAATAGCAAACGCACTCCGCTGGAGGTCATGCGACCACGCACGAATTTTTCGCGCGCGGGCTTTATATCGTCCACTTCATCGAGCGTGGTCACATCGAACGTGTAGCTGGTGGGGACCTTGTTGAGGCCAAGGATCATTCCGTATGAACGTTGCTTGCCGTTGGTGACGCTGAATGCACCTTTGCGATTCACGCTTTTGCCTGATTTATTCACGGTCTTGCCGACCTGCGTCATGCGCGCGAACCAGTCGATTTGGTCCAGGATGTCAGGCCGAAATTTCGTATCCACCATTCCTTCGACGAAATCACGATCCGGCAAATAAAATCCCCAATTCAACCATGCCACGCCTGTGCAATAGGCGCCAAGGTTCAACTCAGTGGCGGATTTGCCAAATTGCGCTCCGCCGCAAATAGCGATCGTCGCGTCAGTAAGCACGGTGCCGTTCTTCGAACCGAGCACCTCGTCGATCCGATTCACGATCTCAATCAAGGGTTCGCGCCCGGCAAATGAATATTGTCGATATTCGCCGTGCGGGCCGGGCACACGGGCGTAATTCTCAAGAAAATCTCGGAAGCCAGAAATCTTAGGCACTCGAACCACAATGCCTTCGTCTTTGGCAACCTCTTGCTGCGCAGTCAGTATTTTTTTTCGCGCAGATATTTCTTCTGCGCCGGATTTTTTATGATTTGATTTTGGCACAATTTTTTTGGGGCAGTTCTATCGCATACGCGGGCCGAAGAAAAACTTACGGTAAGTATTTAGTCACAAGTTTCTATACCAGAGTGTACTGCGGCGCGGTTTTTTTAAAAAACTGCGGTTTTAAAACCGCCCCGACTGTTTTTTGCAGGCCCGGCCACAAAAATCACCGATTGAAAATAGGTTATCGAGGTGCTGCTATACTCTATGGCAGTGGAGAGTTCCAAATACGTTTTATGAAACCTATTCCCATCCGTTTTTTTTTAGCAGTGGCGGCATTCGCTTGCGTGGCAACAGCACTCGTTACTGGTTCACAAACGGTGGCACCGACGCCAAAACAAAGCGAAGTCGAGAAGGCGATATTAGCGCGATTGAATGAGATCCAAACAGCGGCGCAAGCATTGGACGCGGATAAAGTTTTCAGTTTCGTGATGGAAAATAACGCCGGCGTGGTGGCCCAAAATGGCAAAATTTTCATGACGCGCGCCGATGCGCTGGAATCGACGCGGCAGAGTTTCCAATCATTGCAGAACGCAGGCGCGCATATCGAATATCGATTCGATCACCAGGAAGTCACGCTGCTGGCGCCCGCTATCGCATTAGTTACAGCCGAAGGGGTCACAAGCGTGACAACCGAAGACGGGCGGATTTCAAAAACGCCATTTGCGCAATCGGTCGTGTTGTTGCTAACGAACGGGGATTGGAAAGTTTTTCACGCGCACCGTTCATTCGTGTCGCCACCAAGATAGCCAATTGGCGCGGTTTTGATGGTTCCAATACTTCGAACACCGAAACGATATTAAGGGGAGGAGTTAAGGGACTTACCCAAAACCCTGTTCACAGCCTCACGCAATTCATCCAATTGAAACGGTTTGCCCATTAGCACGTCCACTGCAGGCGGCAATTGCGCCGAAGGGTCCAATTTATCGGCATCCGCAGTAATCATTATGATCGGCAAATCCGGATGAAGCTTTTTCAACTTGGCTGCCAAAACATCGCCCTTCATCAGCGGCATAAGATAGTCAACGAGGACAATATCAAAAGGCTGTTTCTCGCAGAGAGCGAGGGCTTCCGTGCCATTGCCCGCACATTGGACATGGCGCTGGTCAAACTCAAGCATTCGACGGATGGAATCTGAGACCAGTGGATCATCGTCCACTAATAACACCCGCCAGGCTGTAGGAGTGGTTGCTGGCACGGGGGAGATTATCACACGTTGAGGAAATTGCAATTCCCCGCACGGTGGGCGCTGATAAAAGGGAATTCCTTAAACAAAGCCGGGTATACACCCCATACCCTAACAACCATTTAACCGTACCCTGTTTTCATGGTACGGCTTGCGTTGTAGAGAGTCGTGGCGATGTGTCGTTATGGCAGAACATGCAGTTATTTTATTGGCTGAAGATGAAGAAGATTACGTTCTTCTCATACGACGGGCCTTTTCACAGGCAAAAATCCCGAATCCAATACACGTGGTCTGGAACGGCCAGGAGGCCATCGCCTATCTAAAAGGAGAAGGCAAATATTCCAATCGCGAAGAATATCCCCTCCCCGACTTATTTTTGCTGGATCTAAAAATGCCTCGTGTAAACGGATTTGAGGTATTGAAATGGGTCCGATCCCAACCAGGATTAGCGCCGTTGCGGGTGTTGGTGCTCACGTCTTCCGACGAAATCCGTGACGTGAATGAGGCGTATAAACTGGGCGCAAATTCGTTCCTGGTGAAGCCGTTGGACTTTCAGGATTTCGCACAACTCAGCCGCTTGATCCAGGAATTCTGGTTGAAAGTCAGCAAAACACCGGAAACTTTCCGTCCTCCGAAAAATACGAGTGGTTCCGAGGGCCAAACGGACCCGGAGCGACCTACGAACGGTGGAAAGAAAGACCATTAAATTCGAGGTTCGGGCAGCTTTTTTTGAAATGCGAAACCGTTTCGCACTTCTCAACTGCCGCGGTTACAACCTTGTCGAAAGAACGAGCACTACGTCCAAAATTGATTCCCGAAAATAATCTCTCCCTATTGTGCGCACATTTACGCGACGGACGAAAAAATCTTTTCGAGTGTCAATTTGTCCGTCGTTATTGATGTTTTTGCACTTCTGAGTCGTTTTTGCTTCCCTTCGGCAATCCATCTTTTCATTCGTTTTGAGGCCGAAAAACAATTTTTTTGAACCGGAAGCTCCTGCCTTGTAACCAGTTCCTCCTAAAAACCTACCGTAAGTTTTTTTCTTTTTTAAAAAGGTGGTTTGATGTGCGCACGAAATGAAAGCGAAGTGCGGCAAAGAAGAAAAAAGGAAAGAGCGCGTGACACGCTCCGTATTGCGTGAACGCGGAAGTCGGCGTCCCGCGGGCACCACTCCGTCACAATTCACAATTCAAACTTCACCCTTGTCTTCAATTCGGAGGTTGCATGACTAACAAACCAGAAACACTAAATTCCGCGCCTGATAACTCGTCATCAGTTCGCGATTCGTCACGACCGTCAGCCGGGGGCGGTAAATCCGCAGCGGAATTGATCCGGCAATCCAATCGCTGGCGTGACAACTACAATCCCATCCGTGGCCTGGTCATCGCTCGCGCCATTTCCCTTCTGGAGGCTGCCGACCGCGGTGATTTTGCCGAACTGCAACTTGTAATACGCAAAGTCGAACGGCGTTATCCTGTGCTGAAGGGACTCAAGGCGCGCAGGTTGGCCGCGTTGGAAAAGCTGGATTGGGAAATCAAGGTCCTGAACGAATTGCCCGAGGGCTTATCGGTCGAAGATGCCGAGGCCCAACGTAAATTCCTTCGCGCTCGCTATGAGCTGATTGAGAACTTGACGGAAACGATTGGTTTCCTCGCAACGGCTGAGTTCCGCGGCTTCGCCATTCTCCAAAAGCATCGTTTCAATGACGGCGGACTACTTGATGGCGCAGTGCGCGAATTCCATTGGCTGCCGCAGGATCAATTCAGCCGCAACGGACAATTCGGCGATTTTTATTACAACCAGAATTCCAACTTCGGCATCGGCATCGACTCATGCCAGACCATTCTCGGTGAACAAAACCACATCGGTGGCACGCAATTGCCCCGCGAGGATTTCCTCATCCGCGATGTGGAATCGCCGCTTTACGAAATCGCATTGATCGCATTCGTGAACTGGTGCATGGGGCGCAAGGATTGGGCGGCATTTACGGAGATTTTTGGATTGCCCAATGGCGTCGCCATCATGCCGGCAAATATTCCACCAGGGATGGAGGACGAATATCGCGTTGCCGCCGAACGAGTGGCTGACGGCGTGAGCGGCGCGCTGCCGAACGGGAGCGATATCAAATTTCCGACAGCCGCCGTACGTGGCGACGCGCCATTCAAAAATTTTTGCGACGCCCAGGACTACGATGTCGTGCTCGCCGGCACCGGCGGGCGATTGACCATGCTGACCGCCGATAAAGGCGGGCTCGGCAACGGTCCTGCGTTGGAACACGCGGCCGCATTTGATGAAATAGCGCAAGCGGACGCGCGTAAAATCAGCGCTGTCCTGCAACACGACTTCGATCGCGTGGAGCTCGCGGTGGAATTTCCCGGCCAACCAGTGCTGGCGTACTTCGAGTTGTGCGCGAGGGATGCAACCGATGTGGCGCAAATGGTTAATAACGCGGCGACGCTCACATCGGCGGGCTTCCAAGTCGATGCCACGTGGCTAAGCGAAACGACAGGATTCAAGTTTGCAACCAACCAACCCTCAACGGAGGCAGCTCAATGAACTCTCCTATTTTGAATCCTGATTTTTCGCATCCGCTCGACGGCTGGTATCAAATTGAGCCCAAAGGCGAACACCCAAATCGCGCGGCGGGCGTCGTCCAGGTGATTGATGAGGAAGCGATGCAGTCCATCGTCGAGCGATTCAACCAGGATGCCGCAGCCGGAAAACTTCGGCACGGCAGTGAAATGCTCATCGATCACGAACATTTCAGCGATCAACCGGACAAGGAGTCCCGCGCTTATGGATGGTTGGTGGACTTGCAACTTCGCGACGATGGAATTTACGGCCGGGTGCGGTGGAGCAAAACGGGTAAAGAGGCCGTGGACGGCGGCGATTACCGATTTTTCTCCACAGAGTATGCGCCCGGGGATTGTGTCGAGTGTCGAGGGACAGTGAACGAGGGGAAAAAGCCCGCAGAAAGCGAAACACCGGATGCGGAAAATGGGGACAAGGGTTCATCCCTCGACACTCGACACGATCCCCTGCTCCGAGTCCGGCCTCTCCGCCTCGACGGCCTGACGCTCACTAACATGAACAACAATCGTGGGCAAAAACCGATCACCAACCGCGATCCCAATGGGAGCGCGGACAACCAACCAATGGAAATAAAACGTATGAATTCAATTGCCACGAAGCTCGGGCTCGCGGCGGACGTTTCGGAAGAAATTGTCCTGGCGGAAGTGAGCCGACTGCTCAACCGCGTGACCGAAATGCTTCCACACGAGGAAGAAAATAAATCGTTGCGCGAGCGCCTTGGTGCCATCGACGGCGAACAAGTGCACACGTTACTCGATCTGCACGGTGTGCGGGACGAGAAGATCCGCAATCGCTTGAAACCGGTGCTCATGAGCCTCAAAAACCGCGAGGAACGGGTGGCTGCGCTGCTTGATTTCGGTTTCAAGCCTGAAGAACGCCGCGTTGCGGAACGGCAGTCACCACGCCTGTTGAATCGCGGTGAAGGCCGCCAATCGCGCACCGAGACCTTGAACTTCAATGAACAGGCGCTCGCACAGCGGGCCGAGGCGGAGATCGGCGACTACAAAATTCGCAACCGCTGCTCCTATGCCGAAGCGCGGAACGCGGTGCGAATTGCGAAGCCGGAATTGTTCGGCCTGGAAAAGAAATAGTGATTTTGTCACGGGAACATTCCCTCAACCAACAACAACAAACCAAAACATGAGTTCATTATATGCACGCGGGAATGCGATCATTCCCTTTACGCCTTCAGCCTCGCAAGAGGACATGGAGGGTTATCTCGTCGATCTCGCCGGTGACACCGCGACGATCAGTTCCTCAACCAGCGTTCCCGCCAAAGGCGTGATCCTGGAAGGCCAGAACACCACCGGTGTTTCCAGCATCGGCATCCTTGGCGGTCTTGCTGCGCCCGTGCGGTTGCGCGCGGGCGGCACCATCGCCAAGGGTGCCGAGGTGCAGCAAAAAAATGATGGCACCGTCATCACCGACGCCGGCACCGGCGCACGCCTCATTGTGGGCATCGCGCTGGAAGCAGCGGTGTCGGGCCAATTGTTTGACGCGGTCACACACACGCCGATTGCGCGTTCTTAATCACCAATCACTAATCACCATTTAACTTTCAAAATTATGGGTATCGAAAGCTCAGCCACACTCAAT
>DASZPR010000706.1:0-5232 GCA_035550235.1 Verrucomicrobiia bacterium
CGCAATCGTGCCGCCGGTGGCAAGCACTTTGATTTTTGGCAACGCCCACGCCGAGGGGGCGAGGAGCACGCTAAGTGCGATGACGCTCGCCAGAAGTTTTCTGTGTATGAAGATCGGTTTGCAAGTGTTCATAAAAAATTCAGGTTGAGGTTTCGCCGGCTAACTTTTTATATCGGTTTTTTCCGCCGAATGGCGCGCGGGCGGAGTCGCGGTGCCGCCGTGTTTATCCAAATATTTGCAGGCTTCCAAAATATCGTCCGCGAGTTGGTCGATGACGTTTCGATTCAGGTGCGGACGCACTACGATGCGCAGCGAGAAAACTTTTTCCGCATTCGGCGGCATTGCATACGCCGAAAGCACCCAACCGCGCTCGCGGACTTTGCAGGAGATATCAAACTCGTTGTATTTTTTGACTTTTGGATTCAGCGTGAGCGCCACGACGGGAATGCGCTGGGTTTCATTCATGATTTTGAAGTAACCGCTTTTGACGAGCCGGTCGCGCAAATGCACCGCGTTGTCGACGGAATGCTGCATGATGTCGCGATAACCCTCGAAGCCCAGACGCAGGAACAAATAATATTGCGCCGCGATCTGCATGGCGTTGCGGCTGAAATTCAACGTCGCGGTGGGCATCTCGCCGCCGAGGTAGTTCACGTAAAAAATCAGGTCCTCGTTGAAAATCTTTCGCTCCTTGAAAATCACCCAGCCCAAACCCGGCGGCACGAGGCCGAATTTGTGGCCCGATGCGTTGATCGATTGCACGCGCGGCAGGCGGAAATCCCATTTGTAATTCGGGTAGAGAAATGGATTCACGAACGCACCCGACGCGCCGTCGATATGCATCGGGATCGAGATGCCAGTCCGTTTTTCATAAGCATCCAGCCAGTCATGAATCTCCTGGATATCATCATCCTCGCCGGTGAACGTCTGGCCGGCGATCGCGACCACGCAAATGGTGTTTTCATCGACAAGCCGGTTGAGATGCTTGGTCGTGAGCCGGTAATTGCCGGGTTCGAGCGGAGCGATGCGGCCTTCGACATCGAAGTATTTTAGAAACTTCTTCCAAACAATTTGCACATTCCCGCCCGTGACCATGTTGGGACGGCTGGAATCTTTCCGCGCCTTTTTCCGGGATTCCCGCCAATTCCACTTGTGCGCCAGTCCCGCGAGCATGCACGCCTCGGAGGACCCGACCGTCGCGGTGCCGTAAGGGTCGGCATTCTTTGGCCCGTTCCAAAGTCCGTGCAGCCATTTCACCATTTTTTTCTCAATGGCAAAAAGTTGCGGATACATGTCATGATCGATGTAATTTTTGGTGAAATGCGATTTCAGCACTTCCATTTCCTCCGGTTCGGTGAACGTGGTGACGAAGGACGAAAGATTCAGCATCGGATTCGCATCCGTCCATGCCTCGCTATTGACGACCGCCTGCGCCGCCCGCGCCACCATGCCCGTTTTTGGAAAATCGTCCGGGACTTCGATGTTGAATTGATCGAAGCCGACGATGGTATTCGGCCGAGCCTCCTTTTTGAGCGTTGGACGGCGGCGGCGAAGATTCAATTTAGGCGTGAAACGTTTTCTCATAAGATTCTGTTCGTTTGGTTGGTTTTCCTGCTTTTAATTTTCCGCGTTCGGGAGTTGGCAGAGGGGAAGCGCCTTCACCGTTGGCGAATCGATAAGCCTCCACGTACGCGCGGGCCACGGAGCGCAGTGCGCGCCCGATGTAGCCGTAAACCTGGTCGTCAAGATTGGCGAAGGACACGCGGGCCGACCAATCCGGTGCGCTGAACCCGCCGCCATTCAGGAGCACAATCGAGTGGTCTTCCGCGAGGCGGAACACGATGTCCAAAGGGTGATAGTGCTTCTTGATGAACTCCATCACCTCGGGGCCGACGTATTTTTTAATCCAGAATTCGAAATCAACGATCCCGTAATAATAGGAGAACAGCGGGTTGGGCTTCAGCTCCACGCCCAGTCCATCAATCAACGCCCACGCGCGCCGCTGAACGATTGCCATGACTTCAGCCTGGTATGTTTTCTCCTCGTCCATGAGTTCGGCGATTGAGAACAGCGTCATCATTACCTGTTGCGGTAATGAAAGGCCCGCGGTGTGGTTCAAGGCCACGTCGCGACTGTCGGCCACGATGCGGTCGATGAACTTAATTTTTTCCGGCTCGAGCGAAATGATGCCGTAGCGTTCGTTGAGAATTTCGCGATCATCCCTCGGCAATCGGGCGATCATCTGGTCGAAGATGTTGTCTTCGTGCACCGCGATGACCCCCAGGCGCCAACCCGTGCAACCCCAATATTTCGAGTAGGAATAAACGCCAATCGTGTTCTGCGGCAGGTCGGCCATCAGCGAGCGAAAATTTTTCACGAACGTGCCGTAAACATCGTCCGTCAAAATCATCAGGTCGGGCCGCTTCATCTTTACCAGCCGCACCAGCTTGGAAATCACCTCGGGACTGACAGCCATCGAACTGGGATTCCCGGGATTCACCAGGAAGAAAATCTTGATCTTCGGATCCTCCAGTTTTTTGATTTCCTCATCGCTGAATTGAAAACGATTTTCCTGGGCGGCATTCACGTTGATGATTTTCAAGTCGTAATCCTCCAGGAGCGGCATCTCGAGATACGGCGTGAAGATCGGCGTGCCGAGGGCGATGGTATCGCCGGCGCGCAGCAGGCGATTGGTTTTGAGAGCCTTGAAAATGTAACACATCGCCGCGGTGCCTCCTTCGACCGGAAAAAGATCAAATTTCCCCTTGGGCGGCCGATCGCCGCACATCGCCCAATCCAGATAAGCGCGGCTGACTTTTTCGTTGTGCACGAGAGAGCGATCGGGAACGGGATAATTATCGCCGATGATGGAATCGGTCAGCTCATGCACGAACGCATCCGCCTCAAACCCGAACCGCGTGACGGCGAACGGCACCATTGCCAGAAGAAAATCTGCTCCTGGCATGGATGTGTTTTTTTCGCACCACTTGGTCAATCGCGCGGCGCATCCCGCCTTGGCTGGCATGCCGCCCACGCCATCGAGATCAAGGACTCGCTTGCATTCGGCGATCGCAAAATGCCCGAGCGTGAAAAATGCCTCGCGTGGCGTCGTGGCCACCCAATTCGGATTGCCTCTTCCCGCGTTTAACATCGCAGCGGCGGATTTCTTTGCGGACTCCTCCGCGAGCGCGATGAGCCGGTCCTTGATTTCAAAAGGGCTGAGTTGGTCAATCTGTTGCAACGTGTTTGGGTCGGTGCGCATAATAGGTTTTCGGGTTGTGGTTATTTCATCAGCAGAACAATGACGACACCCCAGATCGTGAGCAGCGTGTTGCCGACGGCGTAGGGGACGGTGTAACCGAGGGCGGGGACTTTGCTTTTCGCGACGTCCTGGATTGCGCCGAGCGCCGCGGTTGTGGTGCGCGCGCCGGCGCAGGCACCGAGATTGATGGCCGGGTGAAATTTGAAGATGTATTTGCCGGCGAGCAGCCCGACGATAAACGGCAGCGTTGTCACCACCACGCCCGCAATGAACAAACCCAGCCCGTTCGACTTGAGACCGTTGACGAATGCCGGGCCGGCCCCAATTCCCACCACGGCGATAAATGTGTTCAGGCCGACGTTGTTGAAAACCCACAGCGCCGCCTCCGGAATTCTCCCGAACGTGCGATGAATCGCGCGCAACCAGCCGCAAATCAATCCGGCGATTAACGCCCCGCCGCTGGTGCTCAGGCTGAGCGGAACATGGCTCACGTGAATCGTTATCGCCCCGATCAACGCGCCGACCGCGATTCCCAACCCCATAAAACTCATGTCGGTCTTGTCCGTCGTGCGGTCCGGATAACCGATCCACGGTATCGCGCGCTCAACATTCTTATGCGCCCCGGCGATGGTCAGCACATCGCCGCGATCCACCACCGTTCCCGGATGAAACGGCATCTCAATGCCCGCACGAGTCAATTTGCGGAGAAAAATGCCGCGGCTGTGCTCCCCATTTTCCCGCTCCGCGAGTTCTTTCAACGTGTGTCCCGGCAGATCTTTGCTGGTGACGACCACATCCACCACTTCCGCGGGAAAATCCAGCAGTTGGCGATCGTCCACTTCCTTGCCGAACGATTGGTCCATCTGCATCATCGGCTCGCGGCGCCCCGCGATGGCCAGCACCTGGCCTTCGCGCACAATCGAGGTCGGCTCGGCCTCGACCACCTGGCCATCAGTCCGAATGCGCTCGACGAAAACTCGAAACGGCGTAAACGCGGTTTCCACTTCCGCCACGGCCTTGTCGCGAAACCTGCAATCAGCGGAGACGTGGTAAGCGCGCACGACCAACTCTTGATATGCCGAAATAATCCCCGGCTCGGCATCGTTGCTGCCCATTTTTTCCTCGTATTCACGGCAGGCCTTGGGGAGATCGACGCGCAGAATCTTCGGCCCCAGCGTCGCCAGTATCCACGCGGAACCGGCGGTCCCGAAAATGTAGGTGACCGCGTAAGCCACGGGCATCGAATCAATCATCGCCTTCGCCTGGTCCGCCGGCAGACCGAGCTGGTTGATCGAATCAGTGGCCACGCCCAACACGGCGGAAATCGTGCAAGCGCCGGAAAGCAAACCCGCGGTGAGCCCGGCATCGTAATGAAGAATCCTGCCCATCAGCACGGCGCTGATCAGGCACGTCAACACCAGCAGCACCGCAAACAGCACTTGCGCGATCCCTCCGCTTTTCAATCCGCGAAAAAACTGTGGGCCGACTCCGTAGCCGACGGCAAAGAGGAACATCAGGAAGAACGTGGATTTAACGTTCGGAGAAATCGTGATCTTGAACTGGCCAATCAGCACCCCGGCCAGTAAAACGCTCGTGACGACGCCGAGACTGAATTTTCCGAATTTCAAATTCCCGAACCAGAACCCCAGGGCAAGCGCCAGGAAGATGGCGATCTCCGGATACTGCCTCAATGTGTGCACCAGTTCCATAGCTGTTCCCAATCCCGTCGCCTCGTGAAAATTTTTTCCGAGGCCGTGAACCCTGAGGTGCGAAGAACAAGGTCTTCGAGGTGGGAGTGGTGCTGCGTTGATCCACCGGGTTCAAACTAACGTGGAAACCTTCGTTCCCGGCAAGGCGCCGAGCTATTGCACCTTGGTTGATTCCACTTTGGTTGAAGAAAAATTTGCGCCGAGCTCAGCCGCCCAACGCCATCGTCAAACCCACCAGCACTGCGCCCAACGCAACCATGA
>DASZPR010000707.1:0-2109 GCA_035550235.1 Verrucomicrobiia bacterium
GTGGCAAAATTTTTCAAAAAGTCATCGTTGCGCGGTCCGACGTAAAAAAGAATGCGCGCTTTGTGATGGGCCAGGGAAATGACGACCCATTCATCGAAAACGACTTTCCCGTAAAGGTCGTTCATTTTCTGTCCGCACAAACGAATCTGTCTTGTGACTTCTTCCAATGTCATATCTGCCCAAAAAGAAGCAATTTTAAGACCATTGGCCCGAGCAATTTTGGTCCTCGGAAAACCGCTCTCTTTTCGCGACCGACCGTCAAACTTTTTTATTTTCTGTCCAGAGTAAAGACGGTAGCCAAAACAATTTAGGTGTCCTTGGGCGTTCCGATCGCTAAATTGAAGGAGATGAACGGCGCAACCAGAACGGCAGGGCAAACATCTGAAACCACTTCCGGCAACCCATTGGCGGTTGCCCAACGCGGATTGCTGGGCTTATTCCTTATCTCCATTGCACTCCTTATCGCGCAGGAGTTCGGCCTGGCGCGATTGCCGGTCAGCCGGGAGGTTTTGGACGCCATCGTGCTCATGCTCGCAGTGGCCAGCACATTGGCGTCCCTCGCGGGCCAATTGCCGGCGCAAAATGTTCTGCTGGCCACGGCGATCGTCGGGGTCATGGGCGGAGCGATTCATACTATCAGCGCCTTCACGGGAATCCCGTTCGGCCCGATCACTTATTTTCATGAAAGCGGTCTGCGGCTATTTAATGCGTTGCCGTGGTTTCTGCCTTTGCTGTGGATCATCGCCGTCCTGAATGCGCGCGGCGTGGCGCGATTGATTTTGCGTCCGTGGCGGAAGCTCCGCATTTATGGCTATTGGCTCATCGGCATCACGACTCTGTTGACGCTGTTCTTCGTCCTCGGCCTGGAGCCCTTCGCCACGCACGCACGGCATTATTGGTTCTGGAGCGCGACGAAACTTCCGGTGGATTGGTATGGAACTCCCCTCAGTGATTTTCTCGGCTGGGTTGTGGCGACCCTGCTCATTCTCGCATTTTCCACACCGGCGTTGATGAAGAAAAAGCCCGCCAGGTCCTATCCGGAATATCACCCACTCATTGTGTGGATTTCAATTCAATTGCTGTTCATGGCCGGCGCGATTTCGCAACATTTGCCGGTGGCCGCGATGGTGAGTGGGGGTGTTTGCGTGGCGGTTATTCCTTTCGCCGTTCGCGGTGCGCGTTGGTGAAAAATTTGGGACGGCTGTTTTTGTTTCGCCCTTAGAGGGCTCGTGATTTCCTGCGATGGCTTACCCGGGCCTTCAGCCCTAAATCTGGTCATACGCGTTTGGTGCTTTGTTAGACTGATTGCCAAAATGGATTTCCGGAAAACAATCTGAACTTCGTCCCCCTGAACCCTAGGCGCCTCCTCACCCCGGCCCTCTCCTCCTTTTTGGGGGAGGAGAGGGAGACGAAACTTCGGATTTGCATTGGTTCAGGGATTCAATGCGCGAATTTGGAAAAGTCAGTGGCCACCTTGATCAATTCCAAAACCATTCAAATCGCTGGTGACGCCTCTTCGGGTGGACGTTTTGTAATCTTCAGTTTCGCGACGCGCGTCCCTTCCATTGCTTCCACGCGCAACTCACATGCGCCGATGTTTAACACATCCCCAACTTTCGGAAATCCGCCCAACCGGTGTGTTACCCATCCACTCACAGTGGTCACGTCTTCTTCCTGCAACGGTTCGCCAATAATTTCGTCCAGTTCATGCAGCGGCAACGCGCCGGAGACTTCCCAGGTCAGGTCGCCTTTGCGGACAAGAAGCGGATTTTCCTGATCAAACTCGTCCTGGATCTGGCCCACGAGTTCTTCCAAAACGTTTTCAAGAGTGACCATGCCGACGGTCCCGCCGTATTCATCGACAACAATGGCAAGGTGCAATTTTCGTTCGAGAAACAATTGCAGCAATTTTTCCAGGCGCGAGGTTTCAGGAGCGTAAATTAATTTGCGCGCCACTGGCAGAAGGTCTTTGCCGGTTTGCGCCCGATTGCGCATGGCATACAGGTCCTTGATGTGCACGACGCCCAGGGTCTTGTCGATGTCACCGCCTTCAAGCAAAGGAAAGCGCGAGTAACGCATCTTTTCCGCCACTTCGAGGCAGTCCGCAAT
>DASZPR010000708.1:0-2665 GCA_035550235.1 Verrucomicrobiia bacterium
TTCTCCGCGGACTGTGCGCTGTGACTAAAAAAAGCGCCGGGTAAATCACCCGGCGCTCTGCAAATAATTCCGTCTGGCTGAGCAAATGCTCGGCGTCCCATCAAAGAGCCGCTGCCACCAAATCGCCGACTTCGCGCGTGCCGTGACCCATCTTGCCTGCGGCGAGTGATTTGATCTTGGTGTTGATGATTTTGATAGCGGCGTTTTCAATCGCCGCGCCGGCTTCGGCTTCGCCGAGGAAATCGAGCATCATGGCTCCGGCATTAATGGCTGCAATCGGATTGATGACGTTTTGGCCGGTGTATTTGGGCGCGCTGCCGCCCATTGGCTCAAACATCGAGGTGCCTTCGGGATTGATATTGCCGCCGGCGGCCACACCGAGGCCGCCTTGGATCATCGCCGCGAGGTCGGTGATGATGTCGCCGAACATATTGTCGGTCACGATAACATCAAACCATTCCGGATTTTTCACGAACCACATGCACGTGGCGTCCACATGCGCGTAATCGGTTTTCACGGTCGGATATTTCGGCGAAAGCTCGTTGAAAGCGCGCCACCACAAATCGAACGCAAAGGTCAGCACGTTGGTTTTTCCGCAGAGCGTGAGTTGCGCGGTCTTGCCGGCAGCGGTGTCTTCGGGCTTGAGGCCTTTCCACGCTTTACCGTTGCGGCGTTTTTGGGCGAGGTCGAAGGCATACTTCAAGCAGCGTTCCACGCCGAAACGGGTGTTCACACTTTCCTGAATCGCGACTTCCTGCGGCGTGCCTTTGTATTGAAAACCGCCGGCGCCGGCGTAAAGGCCTTCATTGTTTTCGCGCACGACGATGAAATCGATATGCTCCGGGCCTTTGTCCTTGAGCGGGCAATCTTCGGCGCGATAGAGGCGCACCGGACGGAGGTTGATGTATTGCTGCAGTTCGAAACGCAGGCGCAACAAGATACCTTTTTCCAGAATGCCGGGCTTCACTTGCGGATGACCGACCGCGCCGAGGTAAATCGCCTTGAACTTGCGCAGTTCATCGACCGCGCCGTCGGGCAAGACTTCACCGGTCTTGAGATAGCGATCTCCGCCGAAGTCGTAAGGATGCCAGTTGAGTTTAAAACCAAATTTTTTGCCGGCGGCCTCGCACACTTTGAGGGCTTCGCGTGTGACTTCCGGCCCGGTGCCGTCTCCGCCGATGACTGCGATATCGTAACTTTTCATGAATCGTATTCTGGTAACCGCCCCGAAATCTTCGGGGTGGGAGTGGCGATGCTAATGGTTTGGCGGCTGGTGGCCAATGGAATTATTTGGGCTTTAAAGTTTCGAGTTTGGGGTTTGGGTCGCAGTTGGGACCGTTCAGTCGTGCTGTCACCACCCCCTACGACTGGGCACGATCGAGCACGACTGACGTTGAAAATCAATGGTTTGCGATTGAACGATTTGGCACGACTGAGAAGCCACGAAGCGCAACGGAATGCGATATTTGAGTTCAACCCAGGAACCGGCACGACTGGGTTTAAATTGGGAAATGAGATGCGGCGGGTTCCGCAGATTCGTTCTGATTGAGCCTTTACCCCTTTTTTCATTTTGCCCTGCCTCCTTTCGTCCCGACGACTTTTATATCATGGGTGTCAAATGCGGGAGGGGTATGCGAGCTTCGGTGGTATCTCATTTCGGAGGACTTCAAGATCGGGAGAAAAGCGTCAGGGGGCTGGCGCACTCCGGGACGCTGTCGCAAGTTAAGGAGGTGTGAACAATCAGAGCACGTTCGATTGGCTGGAGACGGCTCGCGGGGATCCGCCGGCGCCAAGGCTATGGCGGGACAGGCAACTCGCCTCCATCAGCGGTTGGCGAGTTTCTCCCGCTGTTTTTTATTTTCGGAGCTGCTGAGCGAAACTGTCGACGCGAATCACGGCGCGTTTGTGCAAGCCGCGTGCGATCAACCGTCCCTGCTCGCGCGCTTCGATCTGGAAATCCACCTTGCGTCCGTCCACGTGGTAAACGCGGGTGATGCAGGTGATCTCGGTACCCAAAAGCGCAGGAGCGAGATGCCGTAATTCGATTTCCACGCCGACGCTGCGTTCATCGGCATCCAGAAATGGCTCCAACGTTTTGCGCGACGTGCGTTCGAGCAGGCCGATGAGGTTGGGCGTGCTCAATACCGCGGGCATTCCGTCAGTGGCGAAATCAATCACGTGCTTTTGTTCGACGATGAATTGCAATTCACCGGTTATGCCGATTTTGGGGGAGGATTTCACTTTCGGAGAATTCTATTTGTTCAATCCTGTGAGAGCCATTTTATTGTCGCGGAGCGACGCCGGATATTAGCCAGCCACGAAGTGGCTGGTAACCGTTGAAAAAATGCTCCGTCCTGAAGGAACGGCGGAAGGCCATCGCCTTTCTATTCACCATAAATATTTATCGTCGTATTCCACTTGATGCCTGTTGAGAAGCGCCAGGTATTCTTCCTGAAATGTTTTGGTTCGATGATGCTCCGGTTGTTTGGTGATATATTCTTTTACCCCATCACAATTTGAAACGCTGACGGTGAACGCGGCGTATCCTTGCTGCCACGTAAAATCCTTTACGCCAATCGTTTCGTGAATCCAACGCGAAGAGGTTTGTTTTATGTCCTGGACGAAGGAAAACGCCGTTAATCTATTTATGCCCACAACTCACCTA
>DASZPR010000709.1:0-2877 GCA_035550235.1 Verrucomicrobiia bacterium
AAGCTGCCGCCTGATCTCGAGGCGGCAGCTACACGACCGGAGGAACCTGACCAGCCCACCCCACCAATACCCCGAGCAGACAGGCGTTTTCCTGCGTGTAATCAGCTATACGCAGCCGTAGGAGAAATCTTTCAAAAAAAATTAAAAAGTTTTCAGCCTTTGGCCAAATCCTTTTCCAGCTCTTTCAAAGCCTCCCGCATTTCGGCGGCGGATTGGTAACGGCGCGCGCAGTCAGGGTCACAGGCTTTCAAAATCACGTTGTTAAAGGGCAGAAAATCGACCGTGGCCGGGTCCTGGATGAGGGTGGTGGCAATTTCCGGAAATAACGTCGGCGCGCGGCCGGTGCTCGTCACGTAAAGCACCATTCCCAGCGCATAAATATCCGCCTGCGCCGTGCCCGGCCGCTCCGGGGGCGGCGGCATGTAACCCGGCGTGCCGACGAAGGTCCGCTCCGCATCAGCCGGCCGTATCTCCGCCGTCAATCCCACGTCCGCGAGCTTGGGCTGGCCTTTTACGAAAATGATGTTTTGCGGCTTGATGTCCCGATGCGTCAGGCCCTGCTGGTGCAAAAATTCCAGCGCATCGCTCAAAGCCACCCCGATGCGAATACATTCGCTGACGGGCAATCGCCGGTTCGGCGCCTCGGAGCGGACCCGGGCCAAATCCCGCGGCTTGTACTTGGCAGGATCGCGTTCCCATCCCGGAACCATCGAGTCGCCCAATTCCATCACGTAATAAAAATATCCCTCGCGTTTGCGCGTCACAAAATCCACGCGCAACAACCCCGGGTGTTTGTCCGAAATCGGTTTGTAGCGGCTGATGCCATTGAACTCGCGATCGAACGGATCGGTATTGTTATCGAACTTGGACAGATAAATGACTTTTAACGCCTGCAATTGGTTTACGGCATTGCGAACCACCCAGACTTTTCCATAAGCGCCTTCGCCAAATGGCGGGTCGAACAATTCATAGTCAGGCGTGTCCGGCAATTCATCCGCCGGAGTTTTGGTGGGCGGTTTCGGCCCAGTCTGCACAGTTTGTCCACTGCGCAATTGTTTGACTACGGTCGCAATGGTCAGCGTTTCCTCCACGCGATGGAAGGCCGGCATGAAGACCGCCCAAACGAAAGCGACCGGCACCTGCCCCGCCGCAATGACCAGCCAGGGAAACCAGTGATTGCCGAAATAACTCCATGACACTGAACCCAGCGTCACGACCACCGCCACCGCCACCGCCGTCCACCAGGCGGGCAGTGGGCGCAATTTGCACAAACCGCCGCCCAGTAAAATTCCCGCCAGCGCGACCACCACGCCTTCCGCCCAAAACGGCGGGCGCTCCAGCCATTCGCCATTTATCAAATTCAGAAATGCAGTGATGTTGATATCCACGCCGCCGGAGGATTCGCTGGTCCAGCGTGTGAACGGCGTGCGGAACTTGTCGTCCTCCATTTTGTCCGGCGCGGTGAATTGCGGCTGGCCACCGATGAAAACAATTTTTTCGCGAAACCAGGCGGGCGATTTTTCCAAGGCATCGCGATAGCTGATCCGCGCCCAAACGCCTTCATGATAATAACGCAACCACCGCTCGCGCGGCTCGTTGTTGTCGAGTTTCGCCCCTTGCAGCAAGGCAGCCTCCCACGGCAAACTGAAAAATTGCGGCGGTGAGGATGGGCTCGGCGAGGGAAACGGCCATTGCTTGCGCACGATAAAATCCGAATCCGCATCGAGCCAGGCAATTCCCCAATGCCCCCGGGCGGCATCCAGGAAAATATCGGCCGGATAAGTCGGCTCCATGGCATCCACTTTGGGATTCGCCATGGGATTCACCTCCCTCACCACGGTGCCGCCAATCACCACGTTCTTTTGTTGTCGCAATGCATCCGCCAGGTCTTTGTCTACGACCGCATCATTGGTGTGAATGAAAAAAACGTCCATCACCACCAGCGACGCACCGCCTTCCGCCAGCCTTTTCAGCAAACGCGCGTGCAATTCCCGGTCCCACGGGTGCGAACCCGGCTTTAACGGATCGTATCTCTCCTGATGCAGGTCTTTGTAGGCCTGGTTATCCATCTGGACGAGCACTACCTGGTTCGTGACAGCCCGCGTTCCAAAACGGAATTGGTAATCATAGCTGGCGTTCACCCAGGGGTCTCCGATGGGTGTTCCCCACAGAATCAGCCCGCAAAGCACGGTCAGCGCCGCGCCCATCACGGGCCGGAAGAGATGCCACTCGATAATCGCCTTCAAATCCACGCTGCCCGATTCTCCTGATGACCGCCCCCCGAATCGAGCAAAAACAACAGGCACTCCTGATTCCAAGCCCCCCTCCCGGCCTCACGGTATGGTTATCCCCTATATCCAAAAGAAAAGGCAACTGCTCAAACTTAAGCGTGGCAGGCCCGGTTACTTTCTTGTTAGTTGAAGACGAACCAAACGACGTTGTAATGCTCGAATTGGAGTTCCGACGCGTTCCTGCCAACATTCGTCTTATCGCGGTGCAGGATGGCCGCGAAGCCATGCACTACCTTATGGGCGAAGGCCATTACAGTAATACGGGCAAATACCCGGTTCCCGACGTCATTTTGCTTGATCTGAAGATGCCGCGAATCAATGGCTTCGAATTTCTCGAGTGGCTGCGCACCAAATCACCCAATCATTTTCGTTTCATCCCGGTGGTCGTCATGTCGTCCTCGGCGCTGCATGAGGACGTCGACCGGGCGTACGCGTTGGGCGCCAATTCCTACATGGTAAAACCCGTCCAATGGTCATTGTTCCAGCAACGAATCCAGGCGATGGGCGTTTACTGGGCGGAGCACGTCGAAAAACCGTAGTGCCGTTTTTTTACCCGGGCAGACGCATCTAAATTTCAAAGAATTCG
>DASZPR010000710.1:0-4493 GCA_035550235.1 Verrucomicrobiia bacterium
GCTTCCCGATTTAAGGCTGCGGTTGTGGCCCGGTGTGCGCGGTTGGGCGCGTTGGAGAGCCATTAATGTCTTGTGCAGTTACGCGGTGCTCGGGTGGTTGTGCCTGCTGTTCCTGGGCTCGGCGCATATCGATGTATTGTCACTGGCCACGGTCACCAACGTCGTTTGTTGGGGACTGGTCGCCCTCGCGTCGATGACTATTTTCGTCTTTGCCTGCGGGACCGATCCTGAAGCGTGGAATCTCTGGACTCCGGCAGTGCAGAGATCCTTCGAACTCGCTGGCGCGGAAGCCGCCCGGTTTCATCATGATTTTATCGGCACTGAACACGTCTTGCTCGGATTGATGGGCGAAGAAAACGGCACGGTCCCGAAAATTTTGGAAAACTTCGGCGTCCGCCGCGAAACGGTGCGCGCGGAAATTGAAAAAATCGTCGGCACCGGACCGCAATCGCAAACCAATCGACCGGCGGTTTACACGCCGCGGGCGCGAAGAGCCTTCCGGCTCGCGATCGAGGAAGCCAAAGCAGCGCGCGCCATTCACGCCGAGACCGAACACGTTCTTTTAGGGTTGCTGCGTGAAGGCGGCGGCGTGGCGGCAAAGGTCCTTGAGCAACTCGGCGTGAACGCCGCGAAAGTGCGCGAACAATTGCATTCCAACAAAAATGACGACCGTGCGTAATTTCGATGCGGACATCGCCGAATGGCGCGGGCAACTATTTGCCGCCGGCATCAAAGACTCCAGGGTGCTGGATGAATTGGAAAGCCATTTACGGGAGGAGATTGAGCGGAGGATTCACGCCGGCGTCGATGTGCGTCGCGCGTTCCAACTGGCTGTCGCGCGGTTGGGCGAGCCGCAGGCGCTTAAAGTCGAATTCGATAGAATCGAAAAACGAGAGAGGAAATATATGAAACGAAGCCTGATGATTGGCGTGGGAATTCTCGGTGTGATGGTGGGCATGGCCCTGGTCATGCCGGCGGTGGCGCAATACCGTCAAATCGGCGTCATGCGCAATAACGAGCCGTGGTTGTTCCTCATCGGCAGCCTGATGACGCTGGCCGGTTGTGTCGCCGGCGCGCGCGGCTTCAAAAAGAAGCGGGCCTAGTCAAGCCTCGGCGGGCTGGGCTGGGCATCGGTTCAAAACGACGCTGCTGGGGAAAGATTCACAATCTTGCGGAGGGTGTTCCGAAGGAACATTTGAGAATAGCCCGGCGATTCATCGCCGGGACCACGCAGCACAAAAGTAAGTCCCGCAGGGACGGCTGACGCCCCGAGAACTCTCAGCCGTTCCTTTGGAACTTGAATCATCCGCGGTTCCACCCGGCGATAAATCGCCGGGCTATTCTCGGGCATCCCTTCGGGATGACGGGCACCGCCCCCGACTTAACCAGGCGCAAAACCGTTCTATCCGGAAAGTTATTTCGAGAACTGCCCCAAAAACGCAGAAATTTGTTTTGCGCCTTGTGCCGGGCAAAGCTACTTTTCCTGCGGCTTGACCGATGGTGTAATGGTAACACAGCGCCCTTTGGAGGCGTTATTCATGGTTCGAATCCATGTCGGTCAGCCATTTTTCTGCTCTCTTCTCGCGCCAAAGTAATAAAGCCTTAGTTCGTGACGGAGAGCCGCGTAGTATACTGCGTTTCAACTTGTCGCTGGCTCAGCCGTCTGATTACATGGCCAAGGCTGACCTAAGACAGATGGATCCCGTCACATCAATTGTAGAGCTTACGAAGCAGGGTATTGCTTTGGTCACAGAGCAAAAGCTCAGACGGCAGCGCTTCTTCAACGAAATAATCAGACCGATTCACGAGCGCTTTAAAGAGATGCGAAAGAATCACATGGAGACGTTCGTCCACGTCCGCTCGGTAATCAGCCAACCTTACTACGATCCTAAAGAGCTGATTGATTATGTTACGAGCCGCACGAGAGATGAGGCACATAATTGGTATCTATTCGACGGTCTCTGCACCCTCGGTGAAAAAAGCCGAGTCAGGCTTGGCCCACAGTTTGCAACTTATTGCGAAGTCTTGGAATCGTGCATACGCGATGTTAGCGCTACGAGGATGACAGTTGGGTTTTATTTGAATTTGCTTCAACGTCTTGAACATATTGCACAAGCAGCTGCTCGATACGATGCAAGGACACCAAAATCAAACCGCATTGCCGAGATAGACGAACTCATCGATGCTTTCAACGAATATTGCAGTAAAGTGGAGAAGGCCTATCTTGACGTTTGCAGCGAATGCATGATCTAAGGCTTAATACTACGCACGCTAGCGTTCGGTTCTCTGCTGTTTTGGAAAGAAGCAAATTTAATAAGTTGGAGTATTGCCGCGCTTCATAACGATTCGACAATTTTCCCTCGGTTGCGCATGATAGTCCGATGAGTTCTGACGCGCAGAATGGCCGCTAAACCTGCCAAATCGATTCCGCCCGCCCCACCGGATCGCTGGCTGGCCGCGATTCCAGGCCTCGTGATTTTGCTGCTGGTCGTCCTCGCGTATCTTCCGGCGTTGCGCGGGCAATTCATCTGGGACGATGATTTCCATGTCACCAAATGCGAGCCGTTGCGTTCGCTGGCGGGTTTGGGCCGCATCTGGTTTGAGCCGGGCGCCACACAACAATTTTATCCGTTGACTTGGACCAGTTTTTGGATCGATTACCATTTGTGGGGACTGCATCCGTTCGCGTATCACGCGGAAAACATCCTGCTTCACGGCATCAACGCCATTCTGGTCTGGCGAATTTTGCGGCGGCTCAATGTGCCCAGCGCGTGGCTCGGTGCGGCCTTGTTCGCGTTGCATCCGGTGTGCGTGGAATCCGTGGCGTGGATCAGTGAACGAAAGAATACGTTGTCCGGATTATTTTTCCTGCTGTCTATTTTTGCCGCGCTGAGATTCTGGGTGGTGCCGGCGGCACCTGCCCATGTTTCCCGGGAAAAAACCGAAGTTCCCGAAACCGCTTTCGGGCCGTGGAAGTTTTACTGGCTCACACTCGCGCTTTATTTATTCGCGCTCTGGAGCAAAACGGTGACTGCCGGTCTGCCCGGAGTCATTCTGCTGTTGGTCTGGTGGAAGCGAGGACGCTGGGTGTTAAAAGATTGGCTGCTGGTGTTGCCATTCATCGCCCTTGGCCTTGGAATGGGACTGATCACCGCGAACATCGAGCATCGCTTCGTACTCGCCGCGGCGAATGCGGATGAATGGAAATTGTCGCTCCCGGAAAAATTCATCATTGCGGGACGGGCGCTCTGGTTTTACCTGGGCAAACTGGTCTGGCCGCATCCGCTGGTTTTTATTTACCCGCGCTGGATTCTCCAGCCTTCGCAACCGCTCGCGTATCTGCCGCTGGCCGCTGCGGTGGCGCTCGCCGCATTCCTGTGGTGGAAGCGCAAATCGTGGGGGCGGCCGGTGCTCGTGGTGGCAGGATATTTCGTCGTGGTGCTGCTCCCAGCGCTTGGGTTCATCAATATTTTCCCGTTTCGCTATTCCTTCGTCGCCGACCATTTTCAATATCTCGCGGCCATCGGCCCGCTCGCGCTCATAGCGGCCGGAATTACCTTATTTCTGGCGCGATTCAAAAATGTAGATGCGAGTCGCGGTTTTTCGGGTGCGATTCTGGCTTTGCTTGCCGTCCTGACCTGGCGCCAGACCGGCGTTTATCAAAACCTCGAAGTGCTCTGGCGCCATACGCTCGCGCACAATCCCGAATGCTGGATGGCCCATGATAATTTAGGCCTTTACCTCACGGAATCCGGCCGGTTCGCCGAGGCGGAAGAGCATTATCGCGACGCCATTAAAATTCGTCCCAACGATCACATCGCGTATTACGATCTCGGCCTGCAAGCGGCCATTCGCGGTAACCTGCCCGACGCTGTCGAGAATTTTAATAAAACACTCGAACTCGCCCCAAGCTTTACGATGGCGCACTACCAGGTCGCCAACGTGTTCGCGCGCGAGGGGAGTCTTGATGCCGCCATTCGCGAATATGACGCCACGCTCAAGTCCATGCCGGACCTCGCCCTGGCGCATTTTAACCTCGCCAACACGCTCGCACAAAACGGAAACGCGGACCGCGCCATCGAAGAATACCATCGCACTCTCGAAAAACAGCCGGACTACGCGCCCGCGCACGTCGCTCTCGGGCGGATGATGTCATCCAAGGGCGATTTCGATGCCGCCATTGCTCAATATCGCGCCGCGTTGGCGATTGACCCGAGCCAGGTTGAGGCGCTGGCCAATCTCGGCAACATGTTGGTTTCCAAAGGGCAGTTGGATGAAGCGATCGATTGTTATCACTCCGCATTGCAGTTGGATCCCAACAGTCCGGTCATTCACTTGAACTTATCGGTGGCCTTGAGCCGGCAGGGGAAAACAACGGAAGCGGAAGCCGAACGGAACGAAGCACGGCGTCTGGAAGCTCATCGTGCCCCGGCACCGTGATTGAACGTCGAATTTATTTCGTCGTCTTTAAAATATGTTCGCGACTTTACACA
>DASZPR010000711.1:0-7090 GCA_035550235.1 Verrucomicrobiia bacterium
CGAATTCTTCGGCGATCACGGTTGATCCGGTGACGATGCAAAACATGAACCTGCGCACAACGGAAATCACGCGCGGCCCGTTGCGCAAAACGATTCGCACGGTGGGCACGATCGATTACAACGAAACCGCGCTGGCCGACGTGACCACGAAGTTCAAGGGGTGGGTTGAAAAATTGAATGTGGACGCGACGGGGCAACTGGTGCACCGCGGCGAGCCGTTATTCGAAGTGTATTCGCCGGAACTTTATAATGCGCAGGCGGAATATTTATTGGCGGCGAATTCCACAGCAACGAATGATTCGGGGGCGGCGATGCTGCGCGAGACGGCGGTGAATAAGCTGAAGTTTTACGACATCTCGGACGCGCAGATCGCCGAACTGGAAAAGACGCGACAGCCGCGGAAGACGCTGCAATTTTTCGCGCCCATCGACGGTTTCGTCACCGAAAAAATGGTGGTTCAAGGGCAGATGGTGGAGGCCGGGATGAAGCTGTATCGACTGGCAGACCTCGGGATCGTTTGGATTTACGCGCAGATTTACGAACAGGATTTGGCGTATATCCAGTTGGGACAGGAAGCAATTGTTAAGATCGCGTCGCTGCCGGACCGGGAATTTCGCGGGCGCGTGACGTTTATTTATCCGACTCTCGACGAAAAAACCCGCACGGCCAAGGTGCGGCTGGAGTTTGAAAATCCGGGTTACTTTTTGAAGCCGGGGATGTTTGTGTCGGCGCAAATCGCGGCGGAACTGGCGAATTCGGCGGTGCTGGTGCCGGACTCGGCCGTGTTGCGCAGCGGGCAAAAGAACACGGTGTTCGTCGCACTCGACCACGGGAAGTTCGACGCGCGAACCGTAGTGCTCGGGCCGGAAGGCGAGGACGGGATGTTTCAAGTGTTGAGCGGATTGCAGGAGGGCGATCGCGTGGTGGCTTCGGGCCAGTTCATGCTGGATTCCGAAAGTCAGTTGAACGAGGCGATCCAGAAAATGCGCGGAGCCGGTTCGGCAATTGAGACCTCCGCTGTGGTCGACACAAACGGCACTACGAAGATGACAGCGGCGAAGAGCGAGGAAGCCACGGTTTATGTCTGTCCGATGCCGGAACACGTTTCGATCACGTACGATCATCCGGGCAATTGTCCGATTTGCAACATGGCGTTGGTACCGGTGACTGCGAGCGATCTCAAAAAACTGCAACCGGGCGGCAAGGTGCTTTATTACACGTGCCCGATGCCCGAACACGCAAGTGTTCATTCGGACAAGCCCGGCAAATGCCCAATTTGCGCGATGACGTTGATCCCGGTGATGGAGGCACCGAAGCCGGCCGTTCCTGTATACACAAATGCTGCCACGGATTCAGCGCTGCCCACGCTGTATACGTGCGCGATGCACCCGGATGTGGTTTTCGACAAGCCGGGCTTGTGTCCGATTTGCAAGATGGAATTGCTGCCGACGAGCGAGGTAGCCGACGGAAAAATTGCCGAGGACAAATGGCGGAAAGAACACGCGCATTGAGCGCTTGAGCGCGCAGCGCCAAAAAAACCATGTTGCAACGTATCATCGATTTTTCGCTGAAGAACAAATTCCTGGTTCTGCTGGCAACGCTCGCACTGGTGCTCGGCGGAGTTTACTCGGTGCGCCATATTCCGCTGGATGCGATTCCCGATTTGTCGGACACGCAGGTGATCATCTACACGGAATGGGAAGGACAGGCACCGAACATTGTGCAGGACCAGGTCACCTACCCGATCACAACAAAGATGCTTTCAGTGCCGCGCGCAAAGACGGTGCGTGGCTATTCGTTCTACGGATTTTCGTTTGTGTATGTGATTTTTGAGGATGGCACGGACCCCTATTGGGCGCGGAGCCGCGTGCTGGAATATCTCAGCAGCATTGGCGGGCAGTTGCCGAAAAATGTGACGCCGTCGCTGGGGCCGGACGCGACGGGTGTGGGTTGGGCGTTCATGTATTCGATCAATTCGACAAATCGTGATCTCGCGGAATTGCGGTCGATGCAGGATTGGTATTTGAAATATCAACTGACCTCGGTGCCAGGCGTGTCAGAAGTGGCGTCCGTCGGCGGGTTCGTGAAGCAATACCAGGTGACAGTGGATCCCACACGACTGCGCGCCTACAACCTCTCGCTGAAAGACGTGAGCATGGCGATCGAACGCAGCAACGGCGAGGTGGGCGGGCGTTCGTTGGAATTGTCCGAGCGCGAATTCATTTTGCGCGTGAAGGGTTACATCGAGAATCTCGACGATTTGAAAAAAGTGGCGGTGGGCGTGGGCGAAAATGGTGTGCCGATTTTGTTGCGCGATGTGGCCAATATTCAATTCGGCCCGGACATGCGGCGGGGAATTGCGGAATTAAATGGCGAAGGCGAGACCGTTGGCGGCGTGGTCGTGGTGCGCTACGGCGCGAATGCTTACGAGGTGATTCAGAATGTGAAGCAGCGTTTGGCCCAGGCTATGAAGGCGCTACCGCCGGACGTGAAAGTGACGGTGACTTACGACCGGACAAATTTAATCGATCGCGCGGTCAAAACGCTCGAGGAAAAGTTGCTGGAGGAAAGCATCGTGGTGGCGTTGGTGTGCGTGGCGTTCCTGCTGCACTTGCGGAGCGCGATGGTCGCAATTTTGATTTTGCCCGTGGCGGTGCTGATTTCATTCATCGTGATGTACGGGCAAGGGCTCAGTTCAAACATCATGTCGCTCGGAGGAATTGCGATTGCGATCGGCGCGATGGTCGACGCGGTGATCATCATGATCGAGAACGCGCACAAGCATCTCGAGCACGACCAGGGCAGGAAACCGCATTGGCAAATCATTCGCGACGCGGCGGTCGAGGTGGGACCGACGTTGTTTTATTCGCTGCTGGTGATCACAGTTTCGTTTCTGCCAGTGTTCACATTGCAGGAGCAGGAAGGCCGATTATTCAAGCCGCTGGCGTTCACGAAAACGTATTCGATGGGGGCGGCGGCGCTACTTTCCATCACGCTGGCGCCAATTTTCATGGGCTGGTTCATTCGCGGAAAAATTCCGAAAGAGGAAAAAAATCCGATCAATCGTTTCCTGATTTGGATTTATCATCCCGTGATCAATTTCGTCGTGCGCTGGCGCTGGCAGGTCATCATTTGCGCAGCGGTGCTTATCGTTTGGGTATTTCTGCCGTGGAATTGGATGGCGGCGCGAACATTGCCGGAGGGTTCGGCGCGCGATGCCGCGTTCAGGATTGGAAAATTGTTTCCTTATCAAAACATCGGGTCGGAATTCATGCCGCCGCTGGACGAAGGCGATTTGCTGTATATGCCGACGACGTTTCCGGGGATTTCGCCAACGAAAGCGCGCGAGATTTTGCAAACGACGGACCGGCTCATCAAATCGTTTCCCGAGGTGGAGACAGTTTTCGGCAAAGCGGGCCGCGCGGAAACCGCAACGGATCCCGCTCCGATGGACATGATTGAAACAACCATTCGCCTGAAGCCGGAAGCAGATTGGCCGGCGGTCGATATTCGGGATGACGATGGAAAAGTTATCGCGCATCGGCACCGCACGTCGGATGAATTGATGGACGCGATGAACAATGCGGTGCAAATCCCCGGGCTCAACAATGCCTGGACGATGCCGATCAAGACGCGCATCGACATGCTTTCCACGGGCATCAAGACGCCCGTGGGAATCAAAATCGCGGGGCCGGATTTGGCGGAGTTGGAACGGATTGCGATCGAAGTGGAAGCGACGATGCGGAATGTGCCGGGCACATCGAGCGTGATTGCCGAACGCGTTATGGGCGGACGGTTCATTGAATTTGAAATCGATCGCGAAGCGATTGCGCGTTACGGGTTGACGGTGGGCGACGTGCAGGATGTGTTGTCGGTGGCGCTCGGCGGGATGCCGCTGACGACAACGGTTGAGGGATTGCAGCGTTACACGATCAATTTGCGTTATGACCGGGATTTTCGGTCCGATCTGCGCGCATTGCGGGAGGACATCATTGTGCCGACGCCGACGGGCGCGCAAATTCCGCTCGGCCAGCTCGCGACGGTGAAAGTAGTGGATGGACCGATGGGCATCAAGAGCGAGGGCGCGTCGCCCAATGCATGGGTCTATGTGGACATTCACGGCATCGACGTGGGCACCTACGTGGAATCCGCGATGCGCACGGTGAACGCCGCGATCGCCAGCGGCCAAATCAAATTGCCACCGGGTTACAATATTTTTTGGAGCGGCCAATTCGAATACATGCTGCGCGCGAAACAACGCCTGCTGATCGTTGTGCCGCTCACGCTATTGATCATCACGCTCATCATTTACCTGAACACAAAGTCGTTGATCAAAACGGCGATCGTCATGCTCGCGGTTCCATTTTCCCTGGTCGGCGCGTTTTGGACGTTGTATCTGCTGCACTACAACCTGAGTGTGGCGGTCTGGGTGGGAATCATTGCGCTGGCCGGTCTGGACGCCGAAACGGGTGTCGTGATGCTGCTCTATCTCGACCTTGCGTATGAAGATTGGAAAAAGCGCGGCGCAATGCGTGGCGTAAGCGATTTGCAAGAGGCGATCTATCACGGCGCGGTGAAACGCGTACGTCCGAAGGCGATGACGGCGTGCGTGATCGTGGCGGGCCTGGCACCGATTTTGTGGAGCCACGGCGCCGGCGCGGACGTGATGAAGCGAATTGCGACCCCGATGATTGGCGGCGTCATCACTTCGACGCTGATGGAACTGCTGGTGTATCCGGCGATTTTCTATATCTGGCGGGCGAGAGTGTTTGAAAAAAAAGAAATTGTAGTGACGGAATAAAAAAACGCCGTCGCCTCTCCTGTATCTGCCTCGACACGACAGCGATTCCAATTTGAAAATCGTTTGCCTTCTTCATCCGTTCAATCCCTGCTCAATTTCGTTCCTTGTCAGAAGGGCATTTCTAGTCGAGAATTCATGTCATTCTAAAACTGTTGTGCCTGCACGATGAATGTTCAACCGCAATCCACACAGACGACCCGCCCGGACGCGAAAGCCTCCGACCGCGGCTCGTTTACCGAAGCGCCCGCGTGGCGCGACGTTGGACGCGGCGGATGGCAGCCGCTGTTCGGCAGTTTTCAGGGAACGGGTTTTAGCATCGAGTGGCACGATTTTTTTGCGCGGAAGGAATTGGATTGGTCGGCGAGTTTTCACCCGGGTTGCGTGGAGCTTTGCCTGAACCTGGAAGGAAACGGGTTCGTGGAAAGTGGCGGTTCGCGCGCCGAATTCGCGCCGGGGTCGGTCGGATTTTATCATCGGGCAAATGAATCGCTGACAGCGAAGCGCGCGGCGGACCAGCGGCATCAATTTCTCACGGTCGAATTTTCCTGCCCGTTTCTCGTCAAGCACCTTGCGGGCACGGAATCACTGTTGCATCCGGTGGTCAAATCGGCGATCGAAGGCTGCCCTTGCGAACATGTGGCGGGCCCAACGGTGAAACTCACCGCCGCGCAACAACAAATCGTTTCCACGCTGCGCCAACCGCCCGTCTACGCTTCGGCGCAACCGCTGTGGTATCAATGCAAGGCGCTGGAACTCGCGGTGACGTTTTTATTCCAGCCGCCGAAGGAATTTTTCTGCACACGGCAGCAACGCGTCGCACAGGAGCGGGTCGAGCAGGTGATTTTTTTGTTGAAACAAAATCTGGCCGAACCGCCCTCGCTCGAAGAGCTCGGGCGCAAAATCGGTTGCAGCCATTTTTATCTGAGCCGGATTTTTTCCACGCAGACCGGCCAGACAATCACGCAATACCTGCGCCGATTACGCATGGAAAAGGCGGCGGAACTTCTCCGGTCCGGCGAATACAACGTGACCGAGGCGGCGTTGGAAGTGGGTTACGCGAGTCCGAGCCATTTCAGCCAGGCGTTTCACGAGGCGTTTGGATGTTGCCCGGGACTGTACCCGATTGCGACGCCAACGCAGAAGGCGAGATAGTCAACTCGGACTGCCGACACTCCCAGGCTCAGGCGGTCGTCGCTTTGACAGCGCCGGTTTTGCCGGTATGACGGATGTCCTGTGCTTCGTAGAGATAAACCACTTCTTCGGCCACGTTGGTAGCGTGGTCAGCGATGCGCTCCAGGCTGCGAGACACCGTGATTAAGTTCAGGCAGCGTTTGATGGTGTCCGGATTTTCCACCATGAACTGCGCCAGTTGATTCGTTACCTGTTTGTTAATGCCGTCGACTTCCTTGTCGCGCGGAATCAAAGCGCGCGCGGCGATGGGATCGCGGTTCACAAAGGCATCGAGCGCGGCTTTAAGCATGTCCAACGCGAGCTTGGCCATCCGGGGAAGATCTACGACCACTTTGACCGGCGGTTCCTGGCTAAGGTCGCGAGCGCGCTTGGCGATCTTGGTGGCCTCGTCGCCGACGCGTTCGAGGTTTTGGGAAATTTTCATGGCGACGGTGACGAGCCGGAGGTCGCTGGCTAGCGGCGCCTTGGCCAGGAGATGAATCGCCATGTCATCGATCTCGACTTCAAGCTGGTCGATGACGTTGTCGCTTTCCTTGACGCGGAGGGCGAGCTCGTAATCGCGCTCGATGAGCGCGCGAAGCGCTTCGTTCACGGCGGTTTCGGCGTGGCTCGCCATGGTGAGAAGCTTTTTCTTCAGTTCGTCCAAGTCCATATCGATGACAATTGGGTTTTTCATTCAATGACCGCTCAGCCGAACCGGCCGGTCACATAATCTTCCGTGCGTTTTTGTTTCGGGCTGGTGAAAATCTGAGCCGTGGTATCGAACTCCACCAGTTCGCCCATATAGAAAAATGCTGTGTGATCGGATGCTCGGGCTGCTTGCTGCATGTTATGCGTAACAATCACAATCGTGTAGTCTTTTCTTAACTCACGAATAAGGTCCTCGATCTTCGATGTGGCGAGCGGGTCGAGGGCGGAAGCAGGCTCGTCCATCAGCAGGACTTCCGGCTGCACGGCCAGGGCGCGTGCGATGCACAAGCGCTGTTGCTGTCCGCCGGAAAGGCTGATCGCGGGAGCATTCAGGCGGTCCTTCACTTCATCCCATAACGCGGCCATGCGCAGGGATTTTTCCGTCTGCTCAGCGAGCACGGCGCGGTT
>DASZPR010000712.1:0-2460 GCA_035550235.1 Verrucomicrobiia bacterium
AGCGGCGACCGGCGCGAGAAGGTCATTCAGGAAATTTACCAGCGTTACGGAAAACATGGCGCCGCCATGACGGCAAACGTCATCACCTATCGTGGCCGCAGCGCTGCGCGGGAAGTTGGCAAAGCCTTGAATCTTTCCAACGATGTCTTGAATCGTTTTTCCAACCTCTACGCGAACGGCGATTTCCCCCACACGCTCGACCTCTCCGCGCAAATGGAAAAATCCGGGTTGCCCAAAACCCACCCGCGCGCCGAAGCATTTGTCAGGCTCTGCAATTCAATTAAGGGCTTGCCCCGGCATCTCGGCCAACATTCCGGCGGCATGATTATTTGCCAGGGCAAACTCAACCAGATCGTCCCCTTGGAAAACGCCTCCATGCCGAATCGGGTTGTGGCTCAATGGGACAAAAGAGATTGTGAAGCTCTGGGACTTATCAAAGTGGATTTTCTGGGTTTGGGCATGATGTCCGTACTGCAGGACGCAATAAAGCTGACCCACCAATTAGGCCGGCCGGTGGATATCGCCAACATCCCGAAAGATGATGATCGATCCTATAAATTAATGAGACGGGCGGATACCATCGGGCTGTTTCAAATAGAAAGCCGCGCGCAAATGGCCACCTTGCCGCGACTGAAACCGAAAAGATTTTACGATCTGGTCATCGAAGTCGCCATTGTGCGGCCCGGCCCCATCCAGGGAAAATTGATGCATCCCTATCTCAAGCGGCGCAAGGAGGTTGAACTCGGCGCCGATCCGGAAAAAATGGATTGCTATGACCCAAAACTCAAACCCGTTCTCGGGCGCACTTATGGCGTGCCGCTGTTCCAGGAACAAATGTTGCAAATGGCCATGACCATGGCGGGCTTCAGCGGCGAAGAAGCCGAGCAGTTGCGCAACGCCCTAAGCTTTCATCGATCCCAAAAGGAAATGGACGAGGTCATTGAAAAGTTGCGCATTGCCTTGCGACAAAAACATTGTTCCGAGGAATTGGTTGAAAAAATCGCCACCACTGTCAGCTCGTTTGCCGTCTACGGCTTTCCGGAATCCCACGCCATCAGTTTTGCATATCTGGCCTATCTATCGGCGTATTTAAAAGCCCATCGCGCCCCCGAATTTTACGCCAGCCTCCTCAACAACCAACCCATGGGATTTTATTCCTCCGCAACGCTCATCAAAGACGGCCAACGCCACGGCGTAAAATTTCTCCCCGTCTGCGTCCTGCGCTCCGATTGGGATTGCACCATTGAACACCGCGAAGAAATTCCTGAATTCGACGTTCGACGTTCGACGTTCGATGTTCAACGTTCCCCCGCTGTTTATCCCGTCCGCCTTGGTCTATGCGTTGTTAAAACTTTAAGCAATTCCGGCGCGAAACGATTACTCGAAGAACGTGCAAAAACACCGTTTACGTCGCTCATTGATTTCAAACGCCGCGTGCGCCTGAATAAAGACGAATTGCGCACGCTCGCAGAAATCGGCGCCTTGAATTGCTTTGCCGCGCACCGGCGCGAGGCATTGTGGGAAGTGGAAAAGCCCTTGCGGCAGGATGATTTGTTTGAAGAGATTGCAACAAAAACGGCAGTCATTACAGAACGCCGCCATAAAGAATTGTCCTCGCCATTGGCGCCCATGAGTTATCCCGAGCGCATCCAGGCCGATTTCTCCGGAATGCACTTGACCACTGGCGTGCATCCGATGGCGCTCCTGCGACCGCACCTGAAAGACATCCTGCGCGCTGCGGATCTTCCTACCGCTAAACACGGCAGCATCGTGCGCATTGCCGGCAACGTCATCTGCCGCCAACGCCCGGGCACGGCCAAAGGATTTGTTTTCGTCAGCCTCGAAGATGAAACCGGCGTCAGCAACGCCGTCGTCACGCCTCCGATGTTTGAAGCAAATCGTCTCATCATCACCGAAGAACCTTTCCTGCTCATCGAAGGCCAACTGCAACACCTCGACGGCGTCATCCATATCAAAGCCCGCCGCATCGAACGCCTGAACTATGACGCCTCCGTCGCCACTCGCTCCTACGATTTCCATTAAGGGTGGGGCGAGACTCCGTCGCCCTGATTCACTTCAACCCACGAATCACCTTCGCCACCTTCTTCAAATCCGCGACAAACCGCGCCATCTCCGCATGGCGTGTCTCCTCGTCCGGCGCGCGCAGAATCGATGACGGATGCACCGTCGCCACCACACGCTCCGCAAGCGCTGATTCAACAAATTCCCCACGCCGCTGGCTCACGCGAAAATCTTTTCCCAACAACGCCTGCGCCGCGGTCGCTCCCAGACACACCAGCACTTTCGGTTTCAAAACCTCCAACTCCGCCTCCAGCCACGGTCGGCACGCGGCAATCTCCCGTCCGTTCGGTTTCTTGTGCAGACGCCGCTTGCCCTTCGGTTCCCATTTGAAATGTTTCACCGTGTTCGTCACGTATACTTCATCCCGATCAATGCCCG
>DASZPR010000713.1:0-1868 GCA_035550235.1 Verrucomicrobiia bacterium
AATTTCGAAAACCTTAATCCAAATGGCGACTGGACACTTTTCGTAGTCGACGACACCGGGGACCACTCGGGTGTGATCACTGGCGGATGGAGCCTGACGTTCACCACGGCGCCGGTCCTTCTTTCCGTCGCGCAAACTCAAACCAATGCCGTCCTTTCATGGACGAATGCCGCGACCGGCTACACGCTCCAAGCCACGCCGTCATTGTCTCCCGCCGCCTGGTCTACCGTCGGCATAACGCCGGTCGAGATTTCCGGACGCCTCGTGGTCACCAACGCCATGACGAACAAAACGATGTTCTATCGCTTGGCGCAGTAGAAGGTGGGGCGCGCCACTCCGTGGGCGTCGCTTAAAAACAGAAAAGAATCGAACAGAAGGAAACGAAGAGAACGAAGTTTTTCGAGCTCTTTGTTTCCTTCGTTGCCTTCTGGTTAATTTCCCCGGGGATTTTCCCCCGAATATCCCTGTTCGACTCGCTGCGGGGAATCAGTATCATCCCGTGGCATAATACGAGTGCATCGATTGAACCTGTGATAAGCGGCACTTTTCTCGCTTTTGCCAGCGCCTTCGTCAGCGGCGCTTTGGCGCTTTCGGTGGTGGTGCGGCGCAACCGGTCGCTGGCGCACTGGGCATTCTCCTGCGGAATGCTGGTGTTCGCCGCGGTCAACTGCCTTTACGGTTTTGAACTGGGTTCTTCGCAGCCGGGAAAAATTGTTGTCTGGCAAAACGCCCAATGGGTTGCCCTCGCCTTGCTCCCGGGTCCGTGGCTGTTATTCAGCCTCACCTACGCGCGCGGTAACTATCGTGAGTTTCTGAAGCGATGGAGCTTCGCGTTGGTGTTCGCGTTTTTGGTCCCGCCGGTGATTTCAATTTTCACGTGGGGCCTAACTCTTGCCTCCATCCGGCAGGATGAAAATCGTCATTGGCTGCTGGGATTGGGCATGCCGGGTGTCGTGCTGAATCTGCTCCTGTTGTTCTCGGCGCTGGCGGTGCTGATGAACCTGGAACGCACCTACCGCGCTGCGGTAGGCACCATGCGCTGGCGCATCAAGTTCATGGTGCTCGGGCTTGGGGTCATCTTCGCCGCGCAAGCGTACACCACCAGCCAGATCATGTTGTTCCGGGCCATCGATCTTTGGTGGCCCAGCGTCAATTCCGGCGCGCTCGTTCTCGGCGGCTTGCTCATCGTCCGCTCCCTCCTGCGTGAAGGAAATTTCGAGACCGACGTTTTCCCCTCGCATTCCGTCCTGCACAATTCCCTCACGGTGCTGGTCGCGGGAGTTTATCTGCTGATTGTCGGCGCACTCGCGCGGGCCGTCGCATTTTTCGGCGGCAACGCTTCGTTCACCGTCAAAGCCGTGGTCATTCTCGTCGGCCTGGTTTTGCTGACGCTGGTGTTGTTGTCGGATCGCGTGCGCTTGCGCACGAGACGTTTCGTCAGCCGCCATTTTCAACGCCCATTCTATGATTACCGCACCGTGTGGCGGAGATTCACGCAGGCCACCGCGCGTCGTGTGGAACGCCGCGAGTTGTGCGTGGAGATCGTCAAATTCATTTCCGAGATTTTCCAGGCGTTGTCAGTCACGGTCTGGCTGATTGAAGAAGGCCAGGGTCAACTCGGCCTGGCCGCTTCAACTTCACTCACCGAAGAACGCGCGCGCGAACTGGAATTGGATGCCGCCGAAACCGCGCAACTCATGCCGGTCCTAAGCGCGCATCCCGATCCCATCGACCTCGACGCGTCCGCGGAAAAATGGGCCGTCACATTGCGTCGTTTGCAACCCGACGATTTTCACAAGGGCGGCAATCGCATTTGCGTTCCGCTCAATGCCGGCGGTGAATTGCTCGGCGTCATGATGCTCGGCGAT
>DASZPR010000714.1:0-4097 GCA_035550235.1 Verrucomicrobiia bacterium
ACGTCGTCGAGTTTCCCGTTTTTATCCGGCACATGCAGCTCGGTGACGATGCCGCCGTAGTTGATGATTTTGCAAAACGCGCCACGGCCACCGTTGAGCGTGTATTGCTTAACCGCCGTGCCATCCGGCAATTTGCCAAAGTTCGATTTGGTGATCTTCGTTGTCACTCAGCTTTTCGGCGGACCGGATTTTTTCCCGCCCTTCAAAGCAAGGAACAACATGAAGACACCAAAGACAAGCAGCACGAGCCCCCAGTAGAGATTGATGTTAATGCCCAACGAATGGTCTTTGTAGATGTCGCTGCCGCTGGTCGCCAAACCAAAGATGGTCAGCATCGCGCCGAAAGTGCTGAACATGATACCGATGGGAAGTCGCAGATCGAAGTTCATAATTTCTTAGTTGGAGGTTACCAGAAAATGATGTTCAACGCCACCGTGACCGCGAGCACAATCAGACCGAGCGTAACGGGTTGCTGATACCATGGCTCGTTCTCCTTGGCGGGTTTTGGGGTTAGTGAATAAACCAATCCTTTCAATTGCTCATCGGTTTTGTTCTTCGCCGTCGCGAGTGAGATGACAATCGTCAACAGGAAACAGGAAGTCCACGCGGCGATCGCCATGTAAAAGTTCTGAGCCATTTCACTATGAAATTCGATGGGGGTCGTATGCAACAGGCTGGCCAGCCAGGTGCCTTTGATGCCTACCGCCGCACCCGTGGTGTGCGCCAGGCCATGGAAAACTGCCGCCCCGAGCGTTCCGCCCAATAAGCCCCAAAATGCGCCGTGGCCCGTCGCCCGCCGCCAGAACATTCCCAGCAGGAAGGTCGCGAACAGCGGGGCGTTCACAAACCCGAACACCAGTTGCAGCATGTCCATGATGTTATTGAATTTCGAAGCCAGATAAGCGCAGCCGATGCTCACCAGAATGCCCACGACCGTCGCCCATCGGCCCATCCAGAGATAATGCTGGTCGGTTTTTCCGGGCGCCACGTAGCTCTGGTAGATATCATATGTCCAGACAGTGTTGAACGCCGTTACGTTGCCGGCCATGCCGGACATAAAAGACGCCATCAAGGCGGTGAAGCCCACACCCAGCAAACCCGTGGGCAGATATTTCACGAGCAGGACCGGAATCGTCAGGTTGTAATCCGGCGTGCCGTCGGCGCCTTTGGGAAGAAAACTCCCGCCGCTGCCGTAATGCATCGCAATGGCAATCATACCCGGCAGGATCACCAGCGCGGGAAACAACATCTTCGGGATGGCCGCAATCAGCGGCGTGCGCCGCGCGGCGGACATCGAATTCGCCGCCATGGCTCGTTGCACGACGAGGAAATCCGTGCACCAATAACCGAACGACAGCACGAAACCGAGCCCCATCACCATGCCAAACCATTCCACGCCCATCGGATTATCAGCGGTATGCGCCATATGTTTCCAGGAATCCGTCCAGGTACCCGGCGCAAACCCCTGGCTGGTGGCGACGGGGATCAATTTTTCCTTCAACGCGCTCCAGCCGCCAATGTCTTTGAGGGCCAGGAAAACGAGCGGAGCGAACCCGAGCACAATCATGAAGAATTGAAGCACTTCGTTGTAAATCGCGGAAGTGAGGCCGCCGAGGAAGATGTAAACCAGCACGATGACCGCGGAAACCCAGATGCAAGCCCAGTAATTCCAGCCCAACAACGTTTCCATCAATTTTGCCAGCGCGTGAAGCGAGATGCCGGAGGAAAATACCGTCATCACCGCGAAGGAAATCGCATTCAAACCCCGCGTCTTTTCATCGAAACGCATTTTAAGATATTCCGGCACCGACCGCGCCTTGGAGCCGTAGTAAAACGGCATCATGAAAATCGCGAGGAACACCATCGCCGGAATTGCGCCCACCCAATAAAAATGGCTCGTCATGATGCCGTATTTGGCTCCCGACGCCGCCATGCCGATAACTTCCTGGGCGCCGAGATTGGCGGATAGAAAGGCCAGGCCCGTGACCCACGCGGGAATCGAACGACCCGACAGGAAAAAGTCGGTGCTGCCCTTCATGTAACGTTTCAGGATCCAGCCGATGCTGAGAACGAACCCGAAGTATATTATCAGAATCGAATAATCTATCTTGCCGAGATTAAGATGCTGCATAGGGAGGGTGTTGGTTGGTATTCGTGTTCAATTTTGAACCGCTGCCCGAGACTGCGGGTCGGAGCCTGCCCGCGGCAACCAGCGATTTCGAGCGACGATAGTGAACCGTCGCCACACAGTCAATATCAGGGAATGACACTTTCGGGTATCTCCAGGATAAGGAAAACCTGACGCGAAAAGCTGCAAGCTCCAAGCGTCCAAGCTCCAGGGAAGCTCCAAACTTCAAAATCCAACCCGCACGCGCGGGCGCTTTGGAGCTTCCTACGGTTGCTCCACATTATTGCCCACGATCGTGCGCGCCAGTTTCTCCAGATCTTCGCCGCGGCTGAACGGGCGGAGGCGGAAGCTGTAGGTATACTGCTGCACGGGGATCATGAATTCATCGTGCGGCCATGCGCCCCAACTGTTGTCGCCGCCTACCCCCTGCTGTTTCAAATCGAGATTCAGCGAAATGAAATCGCGATGCGGGAGTTCGAAGGCGTGTTTGCCGGCATTCAAATCCTCCGCGGTGTAATGCAATGCGTTGGCGCTCAGCAACGGCATGCCAACGGCGAGCAGACCGACTCCGCCGTTGCGCAGGGCGATCCAGCGGATGTCCGCTTTATTTCCGGTTTCACCAGGCTCGGTGTAATCGGAATAGAATTGTTCCTCAACGGTTCCGGTGTAAACGCCCACGCGCGAGTCCTTGCGGTCGCTGTAGGTTTCCTGCGGTCCAGGTCCGAGCCACGTGATCTGCTCGAAACCCTTCGGCAGTGTCATGCGCATTCCTACGCGCGGCATTTTCTGAACATTCGTGCGCCCTGGCGTAAAAGTGGCGGTCACGAGGACATCGCCGCTGCCGTAAATTTTATAAATGGTTTCCCACGTCGAATCCGAGGCTGCGGGAAGCAACGTCTTCACCGTGACTTCGAAATGATCTTTTTTGTTTTCGCCGGAGAATCCCTGGTTCACACCGGCTTTTCCAGCGTCGCGCCAATAGGTTTGGGATGCCTCGGGCCGCCAGCGACCGCGATCGTTGTCCGTCTTCGCGCGCCAGAAATCCGGGCGCGGGCCGGATTGAATCAGTTCGTGGCCTTTGTAGCGCCATGATTTGATGCTGCCGCTCGTTTCATCAAAAACAATCTGGAAATCCTTGCTCGACACGATCGCTCCATTGGTATCGGCCGTCCAACGAATGGGTGGCAAATCGTGCGTGGTCAGCACCGGTGCCGGTGTTGAGTCGGGCAATTTGAATTCGTCCCACGCGATCTCGTGGCCGGTATCACCCCACGGCGTTTTATGATTCAGCGTGAAAGTAAGTTCGAGGAAATACTCCACACCCGGTTGCGGAACGAAGGCTTTCACGGGAATCCGCAGCTCGCGGCTCGCGCCGGGCGCCAAATCCAACTCAGGCAATTTCCCGTTTTGAATTTCTTTGCCGTCCGCTTTCAATCGCCATTGGCCGGCCGCGATGTCCTTCAGGTTCGTGAAGTCATACCAATTTTTCACCGTGACGGTTCGCTTGGCCAGATCGGCGGGTTGGCAGCGAATATATTGGTACCAATGCTTCACTTCGAACGCGCCCGGATGCGGCCGGCGATCCGGCGTCACGAGACCATTGCAGCAAAAATTGCCATCGGAGGGCGTATTCGCGGGACCAAAATCCCCACCGAAGGCCCAGAAAGTTTTGTCGAACCAGCCGGGTTTTTGATAATGCGCCGCGGGCAGCGGTTGTTGAATCGTGCGCAGGCCCTGGTCGACCCAGTCCCAAATGAAACCGCCTTGCAGGTAAGGCAGTTCGTAAATCTGGTTCCAATACGAGCCGAAATCGCCGCTGCCGTTTCCCATCGCGTGCTCGTATTCGCACATGATGAACGGGCGGGTTTCAGGTTTGGAAGCGTATTCGGCGAGCGTCCGCGGGTTGGGATACATCGGGCAAATGATATCGGTATAAGCCGCGTTATGAGCGCCCTCGTAATGCACCGGG
>DASZPR010000715.1:0-6933 GCA_035550235.1 Verrucomicrobiia bacterium
GTTTTAATTTTGCTTTTTGCAGCCTTCAAATGTGCCGCGTTGACGGTCACAAATGAAGTGGATGGCACTTTTGACTCTTCCAGCTACGACACGCCGCCTTACAAATTTTGGGGAAATTATTTCGCGACTTACTTCTATGACATGTATCCCCAATACACGAACCACATCTATTCGTGGAGCCGCAGTGGTTCAGCGTGGGAAGGGGACTTGGAAGCGCAGGAAGAAAAATGGTGCCTGCCGATGTGGGCCAGCTTTGGGAAAAATCCCAGCTCGGATTGGGTTCTCGCCAACGACAATGGCGGCTTTCTTTCCAACGACGTCATTCATTGGGGCACAAATCTCTTCAACGCGCCGCCGCTCTTCTGGAATGGTTTCGCGGTAACCAACGAAGGCTCGATCGCCGATGGGCTCAAGGTCACTCATTATTCGATGGGCTGCATTCCCGGCGACAGTCCGGATGGAGATTGGATGGCCCAGAGCCGCAATGACGGCGCCATGGCCCTGGCCGCGAAATATAAAACCCCGGTCGTTGATATGTGGCACTTGATGTGGACGAACGGTCTCAACCGCGACATCACCAACAACCGTTTGTTCGGTTTTTATCAGGGAGGCCATCCCTATGCCGCCGGGCATTTGTGCATGGCGTTGAAAGCGTTGATCGCGCTTGGTGTGGAAACCAATGTGGGCTCGCTCACGCTCAATTTCAAAACATTGAAGGCCCAGACGGATCATTGCGAGGCGAGCGACCTGCAGACCAACGGCAACACGCTGAGTTGCACCGTGCATTTCGATCGGATGCCGCCGGCCTGGGATGTTCCGGACGGCACCATTGTGAACGACGCGCGCAACGCGTTTGTCATCATGCCGGAATTGGGGAATTCATTCCGCTGGATGATTCAGGCCACCAATCTTCCTTCGGGAACCTACAGCGTCAGTGTGGATGGCATCCTTACGGATATCGCGACCAGCGCGCAACTCGCCGCCGGTCGAAACTGGTTTACCAATTACAACGGCCCTTTGTGGGCGCAAAGAGCCGCGGTGCTTGCTTGGAAACGGCGACAGGAAGGCTGCGATCCCGTGACTTTCGTTACTCATAGCGCGGGAGATGTCGGCGTCTTGAATCTTTTCGATCTGGTCAATTACCAATCTGTGGCGAGCGAGGAATATGATACCCTCGGCAAACGCGGCGATACTTATGTGGCCGCAATGATTGGTTGGGTTTACCAATTGCGCGAATACGACAAACAGATCCATGCCACCGCCCAGCAAACCGATCATACGTTGATCATCGCGCCCTACACCGGCCCCTGAAAGTGAAGCAGGGGCATGGTCTCGCGACAGCTAAACAAATTCAGTTTCCCCTCGTGTGACCGCCACGGAATCCTGTTGAAACTCCTTCCGTAACTCCCCCAACCGAATGTTCAGCTCCGCCGCGCGCAATTCGTCGCAGTCAAACACCCAGCACACTTTCTGCCACGCGGCCCAATTCTCCGGCCCGCCAAAAAAGTGAATTGTATCGGCGTGTTCCTGCACGATCGCGTTCACGCGCTGCACAAACCTCGCCCACTCGGCCTGCCGCAATTTGTTATCTGAATTACCGATCTGAACCACAGTGGTTTTCACGCTTCAAATAATCGCATTGCGCGCCCACCGGAAAAGGTAGTTAAAATCACACCTGGCTATCCGTTTTCCCCGGCTCAATTTAACGAGGCTAATGAACCTCATCATAATTGGCGATGTTCAGTTTTGTGATTTCTGCTAAAACCTTTCTCGACCCCACTGGGAACATCTCGGGAAAACATGATTCGTCACAATCAGTTACGGTCAACCTCCAACAAACACACACCTATGAGAAAAATGCCATCTGTTAAAGCATCCATCCTCACCTCCTGTCTGGCGGCCGCCACATTGTTGCTGCCCGCGCGCAGCGAAGCGGCGTTCGGCGTCACCAGCAGCGGCGGATTTTACACCGTGGATACTGGCTCTCACCTTGTCTTCAAGATTCGCCAATCCGACGGCAGCATGACTTCGTGCAAATACAATGGCACTGAACTGAACGATCAATCGAAATTTTCGCAAATCGCCTCCGGCCTCGGCTCGGCAACAGTGACGTCCACCACCTCCGGAAATTTCATTACCATCAAATGCGTATCGACCGATACCGGCGTGGTCCCGACACCGTTGACACACTATTACATCGCGCAAAATGGCTTCGATAATATTTACATGGCCACGTATGTGACCTCGGAACCGTCGGTCGGCGAATTGCGCTACATTTTCCGCGGCCAATATAACGTCATCCCCAACGGCCCGGCCCCTTCCAATAACAACGGCAACACCGGCGCGATCGAAAGCTCGGATGTTTTCGGCCACAGCAATGGCCAGACGAGTTCGAAATATTACGGCAACGAACAAGCCCGCAACCTCACCGTGAAAGGCGCCACCGGCAGCGGGGTGGGGGTGTTTGTGGCGTTTGGCAATCGTGAAAGCAGCTCCGGCGGACCGTTCTTTCGCGACATCGAAAATCAAGGTGACGGCTCTGGCAGCGACCAGGAGATTTATAATTATATGAACTCCGGCCACAATCAAACCGAGGCTTATCGCGTCAGCAATGTGCTGCACGGTCCGTACGCCTATTGCTTCACCTCGGGCGGCACGCCTTCCGTGCCGGACATGAGTTTCATCGCGAATCTTGGCCTGACCGGCTACGTCAATTCCGCCGGACGTGGACGCCTCGTGCTGAACGGCATTGCCGGGCGCGACACGAGCTACACTTATACCGTCGGCTTCGCAAATTCCACCGCGCAATACTGGGTCACCGCTTCCTCCGGCAACGGCTCCTGCGAATGTTTCAACATGAAACCTGGCACGTACACCATGACCATCTATAAAGGAGAACTAGCGGTTTGGACCGGCAACGCCACCATCACCGCGGGCAACCCAACGACGTTCAACACCATCACCGTGACGGGCGATCCCAGCACGACGTCGACGATTTGGCGCATCGGCAATTGGGACGGCACGCCGCTCGAATTCATGAACGGCTCCATCCTCTACAACATGCACCCGTCCGACGTTCGCATGACGCATTGGGCTCCCACCACCTTCACTGTCGGCAGCAGCTCAACCAGCAGCTTTCCTTCGGTGCAATTTCGCGGCACGAACACTCCCACGACGGTCAAGTTCAACCTCACGTCCACCCAGGCCGGCGCCGCGCACAATCTGAAAATCGGCATCACGGGCGCCTACAATAATGGACGCCCCTCCGTTGTCATCAACGGTCACGCGCTTTCAAACCCCGGCGCGTCGAGCCAGCCGAGTTCCCGCAGCTTTACCATCGGCACCTATCGCGGGAACAACACCACATTTACCTATAGCATCCCGGCGGCGGATTTCGTCACGGGACAGAACACCATGACCATTTCCCCCATCAGCGGTTCCGGCGACCTCGGCCCGTTCCTGAGCGCCGCGTTTGGATACGACTGCGTGGAACTGGATAACTAATTGAATCGGAGCCGCCGCAGATTGTATTCTGCGGCGGCCTTATGAGGAGCGCCGAGTTGCACTCGGCTTTCCGCTAAATAAATCCGTGATGCAAAATCGAAACTTGATTTTAATCGCCGCCGGCGCCGTCTGCGTCTCCGTTGTCGCGACTCATTTTCTCATTTCGAAGACTACTAAGCGGTCAACGCCTCAGTTACTCACAGTAAAAAATTTGCAGGCAGTCGAAAAAGCAGTTTCGCCCATGAATCCGGAAGCAGCGGACACATTGGCAAGCCCGTCGGACAAAGCGATGGCTCAACTTCGCAATTTATTGGCGCACGACCCAGGCGATCAAAACGGTCACGCCGCCGAACTCCTCAATCAGCAATGCCAGGAGGGACAATTTCAAATCGCGCTCAAGCTGGTGGACGCCGTCCCGCGTGAGATGCGCGCCGACTGGCTCGCAATCGTTTTCAATCGTTGGGCGCAAACCGAACCCACCAACGCGATGCAGGCTCTCGACACGATCTCAGATCCCAACGAGCGGGCAGGGGCCTTTCAGGCCGCCGTATCGGGCTGGAATTCCAGCGATCCATCCGGCCTCGCAAATTACGCCGTGAACCTGACCGCGTCTGACGAACGCGACTACGCGCTGACCGCCGCTCTGCAGAATTGGTCCCTGCAAGACCCAACTGCCCTGGCTGCCTGGCTGAATACGCTGCCGCGCGGCACCGAATTCGATGCCGGCGCCGCCTTGATGATCGCTAAAACCGACGGCGCCAATCGCTCGCCGGAACTCGCCATGAAATGGGTCGAAAACATCGGCAACCCACAACTAAAACAAAATTCCTTCGCCCGTGTCCTTTCCGAATGGTTGCAAACCGACTCGACCGCCGCCAAACAATACGTCGCCACCGCCGATTGGCTCGACGATTCAACGCGCGCGAAAATTCTGGGAACGTCACCGTTGAATACGCCATGACCTTCCGCTTCGGGCTGTAAGCCCGGAATGTTAAAGCCGGGCTGAAGGCCCGGGTATGTTCGGATCAACATTCGTGAGCCCTGTAATGGCGACACAAATTCCGTTGGATCACGGATCGGGAAGAAACCGCATTGAATTGCGGGAAGCCGAAAGACAAGCTTGATCCATAAGCTGGTTTGCTAAAAGCATGATAACCCCTTTCTTTGAATAATCTGGCCGGCAATTGCGTCAAGTTAATGGTGACGATGCCGAACAAATCCCGCAGGCAATGCGGTTGGGCCTGCCGTAGCATTGACACATTGCAAACGAAGCGCACAAAATAGAAGGATGACCCCTATGAAAAAATCACCTTTGGCTGTCATGGCAGCCATCATCGTTTTGGTCGCAGGTTGCTCCACAACATCACCCTCAGCCCGGTCGGTTTCACCGGCCACTTCCGGAGCCACCCGGTTGGCCCAGTCCGACTTGAAAATCATCTCGGCGGTTTATGGATCGGGAAAAACATTCGTGGACGTTACCCAGCGCGTGGATGATTTGCTCAATCAATTGCCAAAAGGTTTTCGCGCGCGCCCGGCACGGATGCTGGTTAATCCGACGCCAAATACCACTATGTCACTGGTCATTGTTTACCAGTATAAAGGGCAGCAGCACACACTCACCAAAGGCCAACGGGGCAGGGTAAGCATCCAGATTTTGCAGGAAGCGGCAAATCGTCCCGCATAACAACCACGCTTCACTTGATGATGGGCGCTTCTGCTGCCCGGACCAACTGCCGAAGGCGAATCCGAAAATCGCGTGTGCACGATTGATTTTCGGGAATTCAAGCCAACCGATTGCTGATGATTCCATTCACGCCGCGCCGCACCAATTGTCGTGCGACCGGTGGTTTGTCGATGGTATAAACCCACACTTTCAAGCCGCGACGATGCGCCATCTGGATGCTTCGTTTCGAAACCTTCCGGTTCCAGACGGCGATACGTGCCCCCGTCTTTCCGAGGTCCTTCAATCGCGAGCTCAATTGACGGCGCGGATGAAGCGGCCGTCGCCCGTTACTCAATCGGGCCGGTGGCCCCAGCGCTCCCAGGACCAGGTCGGGTTCGAGCGTGTGCAATTCCAATAAAAATTTCCAATTGAACGATATTACAACAACTTGGGTTATGAATTGGCGTGCGCGCAAAATTGCCGCCAAGGTGCGCGCATCACCCGACTTCTGTTCAATCACCGCCACGCTGCCATTTCCGCAAATCAAATCCAGCGCTTCAACCAAAGTCGGAATTTTGGCGCCGGCGAATTTCTCACCAAACCAACCGCCCGCATCCAGCGTCTGAATTTCCGCCGCCGTTTTCTGCGCCACCCTGATCCGCCGCCGCTTCCACTTCTTCCGCGCATTCGTTGTGCGGTCGAGAATGTGATCGTGAATCGCCATCGGTATGCCGTCGCGGCTGTGATGGTAATCCAGTTCAATTAAATCCGCGCCCGCATCGAGCGCGAGTTGGAACGAGGGCAGGGTGTTCTCCGGCGCAATTGCGGAATATCCGCGATGTCCGATCAGCAGTGGCCGGCCACACGCCAAAAGTTTTTCAATGACTGACCTCACGCGTTGCAATTAGCCCGAAAAGCCTTTGGCTTCAAGAACAAGCGCTAATTCGTTCCTGGCCCGCGTTCTGCAAATGACAATTTATGGTTAGTATTCGTCGTTGCGCTTTCCCCCGGCTATTTCATGATATTTCCAGACTGAGGGAAGTTTTCCTTCATGTTTTTGAATTTGTTGGTCTATGAAAATTTCATTTTCGTTTCGGCCGAAACTCTTTGACACGCTCAAAGGTTACACGCGCCAGGATTTTGCCGCGGACGCCGTCGCCGGTGTCACGGTCGGCATCGTGGCGCTCCCGCTCGCGATGGCTCTCGCCATCGCCTCCGGCATGAAACCGGAAATTGGTCTCTTCACTGCCATCATCGGCGGACTATTGGTTTCCCTTTTTGGCGGCTCCAAGGTGCAGATTGGCGGGCCCGCCGGCGCATTTGTCCCGTTACTCGCTCCCATTGTCGTCAAGCACGGCCCGGAAGGTCTCGTTGTTTGCGCACTGATGGCAGGTGTTATCTTGTTTATTCTTGGGGCCGCGAAAATGGGAACGCTGATTAAATTCATTCCGTTTCCCGTGGTGACTGGTTTCACGAGCGGCATCGCGATCATTATTTTAAGCACGCAAATTGGCGACTTCTTTGGTCTGCACACGAAATTGCCGCCGGATTTTATCGGCAAAATCCAAACGCTCGCGGGCGGGTTTCATCCCAATTGGCCCACGGTATTGCTCGCGACAGTTTCAACGCTCCTCATCTGGTTTTGGCCGAAAAATCTCGGGCGCCGTTTGCCAGGCTCGATCGTGGTCATCATTCTGGCGGCGGCTGGCTCCGCCATGTTTCACCTCGCCGACCGGTTCGGCATCCAGACTCTCGGCACGCAGTTT
>DASZPR010000716.1:0-5484 GCA_035550235.1 Verrucomicrobiia bacterium
CCCGCGAAAAATTCCAAAAAGGTAAAATCCCTCGTCGTCGTGCTGGGGATGCATCGCAGCGGCACATCGTTGCTGGCCAATCTGCTCACAGCGTTGGGCGTGAATCTTGGCGAGAAATTGCTGGCCGCTGATTGCAACAACGAAGCGGGCTATTGGGAACAGGAAGAGATTTACAAAATTCAGGACGGCTTGCTGCAACAGCTTGGCCGGCATTGGATCGGCCCCGCCGGTTCAGTCCCCTTCCCTTCGGAATGGTGGAAGTCTCCGGAAGCCCAGGCGGCCAAGCAACAACTCACCTTCATCGTCCGCAATGAAATCGAAAAAATCAACGGTCTCTGGGGTTTTAAAGATCCGCGCACGTCGCGCCTCTTACCGCTGTGGAAGGAAATTTTTGCGGAACTCGGACTGAAACCAATTTACCTGCTCGCCATCCGGAATCCCGCCGAGGTGGTGCAATCGATTGTGAAACGCGATGAAATTCCCGCTTCGCGCGCGGAATTGCTCTGGCTGCTGCACAATCTCGATGCCGTGCGCGATGCCGGCGATGATTTGCGGTTGGTGGTGGATTACGAGCGTTGGTTCACTCACCCGCGCGAGCAGGCGCAAGCGGTAGCCGGCGCTCTCGGTATGAAATGGCCGTCGGACGAAAGCGAATTGCTTTCCTCTGTGACACAACGTATCCGTCCCGAATTGCGGCACAATCAGACGGCGCAATCGTTCTCGCTGCCATCGATTGCGAAAACATTCGCTGCGTTGCAATCGGCGGCCGCCACGGGAAAAATTTCTGCTGAACTTCAGCAATTAAATCACGACACGCGGGTGGCCCTTTCGTTGTGCGAGCCGTGGTCCTGCGTGATCGAAGAACTCACCCGCCCGGTCGTCCAAAAAATCGATCCCTATTTCTCCTTCGTCGAACAATTTTCCTCCGCGCGATTCGAACAACTCGGGCCGCAAGCGAGTTCCGCGATTTGGGATGCGTTGATTGATGGGCCGATGCAGAAGGCGTTGTTTCTGCATCCGCCGGGACGGCTTCATTTTCACGTGCCCGACGGCCGGCGCGCGCGATTGACCTTTGCGGTCAACATTCATCCGCACGCGTGGAGCAAACCGAATGCGGGCGGTTGTGAATTTCTAGTGACGGTCAACCAAACCGTCTGCTCCGTGGTGCGCGTTGACCCGGTGAATGTCGCTTCGGATCGTCAATGGCACGAATGCACGCTGGACATTCCGGAAAATCTCAGCGGCAGCCACACGGTGGTGTTTGAAACCAAACCGTGGGGCAATTCGCTGGATTTCCGCTGGGCCGTGTGGCGCGACCCGCGCCTGACCTGGCTCCCCAACGCGCCGGAGCTTCCCAAGTCCGTGTTCGGAGACTGAAACGAATAACGCGCTCCATTTCCACTTTCAAAATGCAAACCCAACCCAACCAGCCCACGTTCCCCGGATTGCCGGGCGCTTCGGCGGCGTCCAAAAAGCCTTTGCGCGTCTGCATCGCGAGCTGTGAATTCATCGGGCCCATTCGCAACGGAGGCATCGGCACGGCTTACACCGCCATGGCGCACGCGCTGGTGGCCGCGGGACATGACGTCACGCTGTTTTATACGCAGGGCGAGCATTGCGAGAACGAAACCGTCGCGCATTGGAAATCATTTTATCAAAAGCAGGGTTTGCGATTCATCGCCCGCTCTTCGGACCCGAATCTGCACATCGATGCTCCCGATCATCCGACTCGTTCCTACGAAACATATCGCTGGCTGAAGACGCAGAATTTCGATCTCGTGCATTTCCCGGAATGGGGCGGCGACGCGTATTACTCGGTGCTGGCGAAGCACCAGGGCATCGCTTTCGAGCGCACGCAGTTTTGCATCGGTACGCACAGCCCGAATGCATGGTTGAAGCAGGCGAACTCCGAGCATCTTGCGCATCCCGCCGATATCGAGGTTGATTACATGGAGCGGCGTGCGATCGCGCTGGCGGATATTGTCGTCAGCCCCTGCCAATACATGCTGCGCTGGATGCTGGAAAATGGCTTTGAGCTTCCGTCGCGCAGTTACGTGCAGCAAAATATTCTTCCGGCCAGCGCCCGGGGCAATAATGCGCCCATTTCCGACACGCGCCATCCGGTGACGGAATTGGTTTTCTTCGGCCGCCTCGAAACGCGCAAGGGTATTGAACTTTTTTGCGACGCGTTGGATCGGCTCGCGAAGGATCCAACCACGAACCGGAATGTCCAGGTCACTTTCATGGGCAAGCCCGCGACCATCAACGGATTTGAGAGTCGCGCGTATTTGCAAAGTCGCGCGAAGAATTGGCCGTGGAAATTGAACGTGCTGACCACCATGGATCAGCCGAGCGCGATGCGTTACCTGCGCGAACCGGGCCGGCTCGCAGTCATCCCATCGTTGATGGAGAATTCTCCTTACACGGTGCTGGAATGTCTCGGCAGCCGCATTCCCTTCCTGGCGAGCCGCGTTGGTGGAATTCCGGAGTTGATCGCGGATGCGGACATTGAGCATTCGACGTTCCTGCCGGTGACGGCTGAACTGGCTGGGCTGTTGAGCCGCACTTTGCAGGCAGGAATTCGCCCGTGGAGACCCGCGGCGGAAGCGACCGCCACCGAAAAGAGCTGGGTGGACTGGCACAATGCGATTCACGCTGAATCTGCGAAGGCGATGACGACGGCGCCGGCTGCGAATTCCGAACTTCCGCTCGTGACCGTGTGCATTGCGCACTACAATCGCCCGAAATTTCTTAAGCAATCGCTCGCGTCGCTCGAAGCGCAGGATTATCCGAAGTTCGAAGTCATCATCGTCGACGACGGCAGCACGCAGCCGGAGGCCGTTCAATATCTGGCGGAGATTGAGCCGAAATTGAATCAACGGGGCTGGCGCATTGTGCGTCAGAAAAACCTTTATTTGAGCGCCGCGCGCAACACCGGGGCGCGCAATGCCCGCGGCGAATACGTGATGTTCATGGACGATGACAATTACGCGCGTCCGGAGGAAATCAGCACGTTCGTCAAAGTCGCCCGCCACACGGGCGCGGACATTTTGACCTGCTGCATGGAATATTTCGAGGGCACCGACGCGCCCCGCCCCACGGGCAAGCCGGTGACGCGCTGGGTGCCGCTCGGGCCGGATGTGGCTTCGGGATATTTCCGCAATTGCTTTGGCGACGCGAATTGTTTGGTCAAGCGCTCGACGTTCGAGAAGCTGGGCGGTTTCACGGAAATTCACGGCGTCACGCATGAGGATTGGGAATTTCTCGCGAATGCGGCGTTGAAAGGCTGCCATCTCGAAGTGATTCCGGAATCGTTGTTCCACTATCGCTACACACCCGACAGCATGATCCGGTCGACGAACAAATATCGGAATCATCTGCGGCACATCCGCCCCTACCTCAACAACGTGCCGCCGGCGATGCATCGCATCCTGTTGATGGCGCAAGGCGCGTGGATGGCGGAGGCCGCGGGACGCAATCGCGCGTGGAAGACGACTGAGATGTCGCTTAAGTGGCGCAGTCAATATGAAGCCGCCAATATCGTGGCGAAATTGGGCCACGGAAAAGCGGCGGTCGAACAATTCATGACGGCGATGAAAACCGCGACTGCCACGGAGCATCCGCTGGTGATCCTCGAGGCGATGCTGGATATCGGACGCGATTTGCGCAAACTGGATGCCGGACGTGCGCGCGAGCTGCTGCGCCTGGCGATCGATCTCGGCCAAAAGAGCAAGTGTTCGGAAGCTGTTAACAAAGCGGAATTGCTGCTCGCTGAAATGAACCGGACGGCGAAGCCCGCCCCGTCGCCAGCGGTTTCAACGCAGACGGCCCCGTCGCCCGTGGCGAAAAATGCCGCTGCCGCCCCCAAGGTCAGCATCGTCATTCCGACGTTCAACAATCTTGCGCTCACCCAGGCGTGTCTCGATTCGCTGGCCAAAACGCCTTGTGCGATTCCGTTTGAAATTATCGTGGTGGACAATGCTTCCAACGACGGTAGCGCACAATTTTTAGGCGATCAGGAAAAGAGTGGTTTCATCCGGCTCATCGCGAATGAAAAAAATCATGGTTTTGCCCGCGCTTGCAACCAAGGCGCTCAGGCTGCGCGCGCATCGTTGGTGTTGTTCCTGAATAACGACACGCAGGTGACAGTTGGTTGGCTGGAAGCGATGGCGCAGGCCGCCGAGCGGCCCAAGGTGGGCATTGTCGGTGCGAAATTGCTTTATGCGGACAATCGCGTTCAACACGCGGGAATTGGTTTTATCAAGGGCATCCCGGATCATCCGCACCGCCACGCCGCGGCCGATGCGCCGGAGGTGAATCAGTTTCGCGAGCTCGACATGGTCACGGGCGCGTGTCTGATGATCCACCGCGACTTGTGCCTCAAGCTGGCCGGGTTTGACGAGGTGTATCGCAATGGCGTGGAGGACATTGACCTTTGTATTCGCGCGCGCGCCGCCGGCTGGAAGGTCGTCTATGAACCGAAGGCGACGGTCTATCATTTGGAGGGCCAGAGCGTCGGACGCTTTAATCACGTGAACGAAAATCTTAAAATTTTCTTCACGCGCTGGGGCAAATCGTTTGACGGGCAAACGAATTTTATCGTTCCGAATCCGGTGAAAATTATTCCTGCGATCAGCAGTTTGCTTCTCGGAAAAACTGTTCAAGCGAAAGTGGACTGGATTGGATCGTTCCTCGATGCGGGCAGCCTCTCGCATGTGAATCGTGAAATTACCAATGCCCTCGCGGGTTCGGTGACGTTGAATCGAGTGAACACTGGCGCGGAAACGTCGGCTTCGTTCAAGAATTTAGCGACTGAAGTTTCCAAAGCACCGGCCACCGACGCAGCAGTCACCGTGCGCCACGCGTGGCCGCCGAATTGGTCGCGGCCAAAGAGCGGCAAGTTCGTGGTCGTGCAACCGTGGGAATTTGGCTCGTTGCCGGAGCAATGGGTGAAGGATTTAGCGAGCGTGGACGAAGCCTGGGTGCCGTCCGAATACGTGCGCAACGTGTATGTCGATTCCGGCGTGCCGGCGAACAAGGTGTTCGTGGTGCCGAACGGCGTCGACACGACCAAATTTCATCCGCAAGTTGCGCCGATGAAGTTAACGACGGACAAGAAATTCAAGTTCCTGTTCGTGGGCGGAACCATTTTGCGCAAGGGGCCGGATGTTTTGCTCAAGGCGTATCTTGAGGCTTTCACCGCGGCGGACGATGTGTGCCTCGTGATCAAGGATTTTGGCGGCAAGACGGTTTATGCCGGCCAGACTTTTGAGGAAAAGATTCGCGCGGCGCAAACGACGCCGAATGCGCCGGAGATTTTGTATCTGAACAACGAGCTCGCGCCGGAAGAATTGCCCGGCCTTTATCGTGCGTGCGATTGTTTGGTTTTGCCGTATCGCGGCGAGGGTTACGGCCTGCCAGTCGTGGAAGCGATGGCTTGCGGTTTGCCGGTGATGGTGACTGCGGGTGGCGCGACGGATGATT
>DASZPR010000717.1:0-2595 GCA_035550235.1 Verrucomicrobiia bacterium
CACCCGGCGGCATTGCCGAAATTAAAAGCGCAATCCTTCCGCGTGCCGGAGCGGTCACCCAGCGAGACCATCGTTTCTTCGGTGGTGATCGCAGGATTGTACGCCCACACCTCCAGTGTCCGGTCGCTGGCGCCGGTAATATCGGCAATCGACATATTGGCTGAAGCATAGCGCGCCGATGTGCCGTCAAAAAAGACTCCCGGAATGCCCGTACCGGCAACATTGTTTGTGAAAGTGGGCGAACCGACCTTCATGAAATCCCCAACCGAAGAACCCAGATTCGTCCACGTCGTGAACGTCGTCGGCGAACCGCTCGAGGCATTCGCCGCGCGCAAATCAACGTAGAGAGTTCCCACACCACCAAAACTCTGCGGCCGTTGAAAAGCGGCAATTTCGGGATCCGTCAGTGCCCCGGTGTAAACACGAACACCGTCGAGCGCGCCCTGGAAAAACGGCAACGAATTTCCCGCACCGCGCGCCAGGTAATTTTGTTGAGGCGTCGTGTTCACATCCGGCGCATTCAGTTGGTCGGGAGTGATGGTAATGGAAGCGGTGGCGACATTCACTCCGTCGATATACAACCGGCCCGTGACGCCGTTGGAGAGCGACAATGTCACATGCGTCCATACTCCGATTGGCAGCGGCCCCGCCGAGGTGAGCGATTGATTGACGGCGCCTTTGGTGATCGAAAAGGTTGCGTGTCCCGTGCCATCATCGGGCGTGAAAAACATGCAATTCGTAGCCGCTGTGCCGAAATACCAAACCGGTTGATTGCCCGCGCCCCCCGACCATTTAACCCACGCCGTCACCGTGATTTCCGGCAAGTCCGACAACGAACGATCCATGATCACGTATTGATTCGTGCCGTTGAACGCGAGAAAACCGGAGCGCAGCCCATCCGAACTATACCACGTGGGATTTCCCGCAAGGTATCCGTCCGTAACGCCGGGAGCATCCTTGGCCAGCGAATCGTGCGCCGTCGCGAAGTCGTAGGAGGCATACAAGCGCCGCGGTGCCGTACGATTGGTGATCCATTGCAGCGGACCGGGATTGTATTCCTCAAAACCAAACTGAAAACCGTTGCTCACGGATTGCGCCGTGGAAAAGTCTCCGTCCAACACCGCATCATTCCAGGCTTCCGGCCCCGTCGCCACCGAAGTATCGCGCCAGGTAGACGCTGAGCCTTTCACCGTCGCCCAGTTCGTGATAATGGAACCGGCCGTGATTTCGCCGTGCTGCAAAATGCGCGCGTTGCCGCCGACCACGGAATTATCAATCACCATTCCGTAGTCGCGCACTTTCGCAAAATCCTCGACCAGCGCGGAATCCCGCACGAGCGCGTGCCCGCTGATCACTGCATTGCTCGTCACGGTCGCATTGCCCTGCACCACCGCGTAGTCCTCAATCCGCGCATTCGCCCGCACCTTGGCCGTGCCCAGCACGCGCGCGTTCGGCCCGACATACGCCGTGGCATCCACCGTGGCGGACGTGGCGCGCCAACCGCCACCGTTCGCCACCTGCACCAACCCGGCCGTACTGCCATTCGTGCTCTCGAACGGCACCGCTCCGCTCAGTTGAATCTCATACGGAAAACGAACCTTCGACGGCGCGGATTGATACGGCTGAACCGTGTCATCGATGGATTCCGGAAGGAACGTGTTCGGCGTGCCGGCGACCGACAGGAAAAGATTATTTTCGTTAGCCGCGAGCGTCACCGAATTCGTGCCCGCGCTCCACAGGCTGCTGTAACGCACCGCGCCGTCGTCCGCCACCACCACCAGGCTCGCGCGCCAACCCGCGCCGCGAGTGCTGTCGGCAAGTCCATGAAAATTCACACTCACCACCCGCCCCGCCCCGCTTCCCTGCGGAACCAAACGCGTAATTTTGTAGCCGCCTTGTTGCGGAGCAAATTCAAGCGGCGTCTGCCACCACGTCGGATCATCCGGACGCTGCCGCAACTCGGCATACGTCCAACGCAGCGCCAGATCCTTGTCACCAAGGTTGTAGGCATTGGTCAGCGCGGCGCGATGCGAGTAATCCCACATCACATTCCGGCGAGCCATGTAGCCGACAATGTCCTGAACCGATGTGCCCGGCGCAAGCCGCGCGAGCGTATCCCACAGGTACTCCCCGGACTTCACCTGCTCCCAAATTTTTGTGCTGGTAAACAAACCCCAACCTTGCGTGCCCAATCCCGGCAAATTGTCCGGGTTCTCATCGAGATACAACCAAAACGGCCAGCACAAATAATAATTCCGCCCATGCCCCAGCCAGAAATGCGACGTATCGGCATAATAGGTATCCAATCCGCTCTGGTTGGTTTCCCACGGATAATGATAGAGCCACTGCTCGCGAACATAGTTGGCGTGGTTCTCCCAAAACTGGCCATCCAACTGTTGGCTGCCGTTGGTATTTGCCGATTCCTGGCAGCCATGGCCGAATTCATGCGGTGGCACCCACGTTGGATCATCGATTCGAAGACCATCCGGCGTGATATTCACCCATGGGATATTATTTCCATCCGCGCCCGTCCAATAACCGCCATTCCACGTGGTGATGTTCACTTTATACTTCTGCCCGTGATACGGTTGTGCC
>DASZPR010000718.1:0-3173 GCA_035550235.1 Verrucomicrobiia bacterium
GGCATCCAGATGTATCGCTTCAAAGGCTTGGGCGAAATGGACGCCAAAGAACTTTTCGAGACCACCATGAACCCGGTCAAACGCAAATTGCTGCGGATCGAATTAACCGATGCTGTTGAAGCCGAGGAAATGTTCGTGAAACTCATGGGCGAGGAAGTCGAGCCACGCCGCGATTTCATCGTGGAAAACGCCTTAAATGTGCGGAATCTGGATGTTTAAAAATTGAAGTTGACAATGTAGTCACGTGTGACTACATTGATCTCATGAAGACAAAAACTGTCAAAACGCAATACCCAGAACTGAAGCCCCAAGCCTTGGAGCTGAAGGAAGCTGTGGCGATGCCGGGGATTGGTATTACCATTCCGGTTCGGGCCGCCAAAGCCAAGCTTTCGGCCCTGCTGGAATTAGTTGCGGGCGGGCAGGAAATCACGATCACTAGCGACGGACTGCCTAAGGCGCTTTTGTCCCCCGTTTCAAAAGCCAAGTCGCGGAAAGTTTTCACCGGCACTTGGGAACATCTGAAAAAAATGCCCCCTTGGCGGGGCGGCCCGACCGCGGAAGAACTTATCCGCGAGGATCGCGACAGCCGCGGCTGGTAATCATGTATCTCGATACCAGCGTCATCGTCAAATTGTTGGCTTCGGAGCCGGAGAGTGAATTTTTTATTCGCTCGCTCGAAGGCCGGCCGTTGACGACGTCGGAATTGGCCCAGACCGAAATTTTTTCGGCGTTGCTCGCTCGCGAGCGCGCCGGAAAAATCAACGTTCGTGAGCGCCGTCTCGCCTGGGATGAATTTCAAGCGCGGGTGGTGGATGGTGAAATAAAAATAGAACCGCTAAATTCCATTGTGCTGAGGAAAGCGACTCAATGCCTGGAATTTTGCCATCCATCCGTGCCGTTGCGGACGCTGGATGCGATCCATCTTGCAACGGCGGATTTGTGCCAGGATTTTCCGTTGGTTACCACGGACGTGCGGCTCGCGGACGCCGCCCGCGCCATGCACATTCCGGTTTTTCCGGAACAGTTGCCCGTGAGAATTTAAAAGAATTTAGAAAAGAAAAATCATGCCAGACGAAACTGATTCCAATATACCCCCGGAACAAAAGCCCAGTGGAGGCGCCTATTCGCAGGGCGAAAAAATTTCCAAGATCAATGTCGCGGACGAAATCAAGAATTCGTTCCTTGATTACTCGATGTCCGTCATCATTTCGCGCGCGCTGCCCGATGTGCGCGACGGCCTCAAACCGTCCCAGCGCCGCATTCTCTACGCGATGGAGAATCTCTCGCTGTTCCCGGGCCGCAAGCACATCAAGTGTGCCAAGATCTGCGGTGACACTTCCGGTAACTACCATCCGCACGGTGAAGCCGTCATTTACCCGACGCTTGTTCACATGGCGCAGCCCTGGGCCATGCGCGAAAAGCTCGTGGATGGCAAAGGCAATTTCGGTTCCGTCGAAAACGATCCGCCCGCGGCGATGCGTTATACCGAGGCCCGCCTCACGCACCTCGGCGCGTTGTTGATGACGGACATGGAAAAGGACACCGTCGATTTCGTCCCGAACTACGACGAACGCCTCACTGAGCCCACTGTTTTTCCCGCTGCCTTCCCAAATCTCCTCGTAAACGGTGGCACCGGCATCGCCGTCGGCATGGCCACCAACATGCCGCCGCATAATCTGGGCGAAGTCATTGACGGCATTTGCGCGCAGATTGACAAGCCCGGCATCACGATTCCCGAGCTGATGAAATTCATCAAAGGCCCGGACTTTCCAACCGGCGGTTTCATCTGCGGCGTCGAAGGCATCAAGAATTATTTCACCACCGGCAAAGGCAGCGTGAAATTGCGCGGCCGCATCGGCGTCGAGGAGATGAAGGGCAACCGCGAGCAACTCGTCATCACGGAAATCCCCTTCAACGTCAATCGCGCCGGCCTCGAAGAACAAATTGCCGCGCTCGTCAACGACAAGGTCATCACGGACATCTCCGCGATGCGCAACGAATCCGACGAAAATTGCCGCCTCGTCATCGAACTCAAGCGCGAAGGCAATCCGAAGGTCGTCATCGCGAATCTATTTCAGCACACGCAACTGGAAATCTCCTTCAGCGTCAATTCCCTCGCCATCGATCATGGCCGCCCGAAGACGCTCAATCTCAAGGAAATCATCCAGTGCTATATCGAGCATCGCCGCGAAGTCATTTTGCGCCGCACCCGCTACGAGTTGCGGAAAGCCGAAGAGCGCGCGGAAATTCTCGAAGGTTATATCTGCGCCCTGCGCAACCTGGACGAATTTATCCGACTCATCCGCGGCTCCCGGAACCGCGACGAGGCCAAAGTGAAACTGCTCGCATTCGAATGGACGCGTCAGCAAGTGGAGACATGGGGAATTCTCGTTCGCAGCGAAGCCCGCCTGAACGGCGGACGTTACAGCCTGACCGAACGGCAGGTGGACGCGATTCTCGAACTGCAACTTTATCGCCTGACCGGTTTGGAAATTGATAAAATCCTGCAGGAATACACGGCGCTCCTCGCCACCATCAAAGACCTGTTGGACATCCTCGCCAAGGAATCCCGCGTGATGGCCATCATCAAACAGGAATTGCAGGAAATCAAAGCCAGGCACGCCACCCCGCGCCGCACCGAGATCGTGCCTGATGAAGGCGAAATCGCCATCGAGGACTTGATCGCCAACGAAGGCGTCATCATCACCCTCACGCACAACGGCCTCATCAAGCGCACCAATGTCTCCAGCTATCGCGCTCAAAAACGCGGCGGCAAAGGCGTCATCGGCATGGCCACTCGCGAAAGCGAGACCCCCGAGGACCAGGATTTTATCGAGCATCTCTTCACCGCCAGCACGCACGATTACCTGATGTTCTTCACGAACACCGGCCGCGTGTATGTCGAGCGCGTGCATGAAATTCCCGACATGGGCCGCGCCTCCAAAGGCCGCAGCATCGCCAACCTGCTCGAATTGAAAAACGGCGAAAAAATCGCCGCGCTCATCCGCATCCAATCCAAGACTGATGCCGAAAAACGCGACATCACCTGGCAGCAATCCGGCGAACTCTTCTTTGCCACGCAGCAAGGCACCGTCAAGAAAACCTCTCTCAACGAATTCGCCAACGTCCGCAAAGGCGGCATCATTGCCATCACCGTCGAACAAGGCGATACG
>DASZPR010000719.1:0-2881 GCA_035550235.1 Verrucomicrobiia bacterium
TGGGGATTCAATTCCGCGCGGCCGTAGCCGCCGATGGCCACGAGGGCGAGCGGGGGAAATTCCTTTTGGGCCTGCTCGGACAGGCTGCCTTTCGCGGCGTTCCAGAGATAACGCAGCAGCACATCGAGAATCACGGCGCGCGCGCGGCATACTTCGCGTCCGCCGCCGCCGGAGCGATGGAGTAATTTGACGCGATGCGTTTCGACTTTCAGGAACGCCTTGAAGCGTGCGAGTTCCTGCGTGGGGAGCTTGCCCGGCGGCAGGGTCAATCGCGTGGCCGCATTGGCCTCAATTTTTTCAAACAAAGACTGCATGTGCGCCCGTAACTTTGTGTGGAAAAGGGGCAGATGGCAAGGGCGGGCAGGCGGTTAAACAGGACAAACACATCTAATTTTGAGAAATCACTTTTTTTCGCATTTTCGGGATGGACATAAATTCACTTTGAATTAAAATTTCAACTCCCCCATTTGTTAGTCGTGCAAATGGGGGAGTTGTATTTTTGATCTTTCCATAATTAGAGATTCCAGAGGATTGAAGGCAGCAAACGTGTGTTTCCTCTTAACCCTCCTGAAACCATTCCAACGAATTCGATCCAAATGCCCCAGACCAAATTGGATTCGCCACATTGGTGAAGGAATCGCCACATTGGTGGAGGGTTCGACGAAATGACAGTGGTCATTGCCAATCTGGGATCGGCGCCGAGAAGTTTCTTGGATTTTCTTGGATTTTAAATGCATGAACCCCGACCCGGTTAAATAAGTGAAATCATTTAGAGAATGGCGCGTGCGTAAAACTCATTTGATCGGTTTAGCTATTTAACTGATTTAGCTATCCCGCAACCTTGTCCGGTTTCCGGTGTTGACCTAGACTGGCCGCGGTTGCGACCCATGTCTTCGAATCTCGACCCCGATGCCGCCCTGATGCTCCGCGTGAAGCAGGGCGATACGATTGCTTTCACTGAACTGGTCGAGAAATACAAACAGCCGGTGATGAATCTTGCTTACCGGACGGTGCGCGATATGACGGAGGCGGAGGATTTGGCGCAGAATGTTTTTGTGCAGGTCTACAAATCGGCGTCGCGCTATAAGACCACGGCGAAATTTTCCACTTGGCTTTTCACCATCGCGCGGAATCTTTGCCTGAACGAAATCCGACGGCGTTCGCGGCATCCGGCGGAATCGCTGGACGCGGCCCACCCCGAGCAGGACGACCAGCCGTTGCAGCAATTCGAGGATAAATCAACCTTTTCGCCGCCGGAAAACGTGTTGCAGAGCGAATTGGCACAGCAAATCGATAGCGCACTGGCGGATTTGCCGGAAAACCAGCGGTCGGCCATCCTGCTTTGCCGGCAGGAGGAATTGAGTTATGAGGAAATCGCCGAGGTGCTCGGGTGCTCGGTTTCGGCGACGAAATCGCTGATTCACCGAGGACGGGAAACGTTAAAGGAACGACTGAAGGCTTATCTGCGCACGGGGCAGGCGAAGAAACCGGATTAACAGGCAGTATGACGCAACTTTCAATGAAACGTGGTTTTAAAATAGAAAGGAACCAATGAACGAGTTCGACTATAAGTTACTCCTGGAAGAAAGCTGGCGTCGGCGGCTGACGCCCGCCGAGGAAGCCAGCGTGCGCGCGTGGCTGGCGCAACATCCTGAGTCGAAGGCGGATTGGGAACTGGAGGGTGAGCTTTCGAGGGCTTTGGATATATTGCCGAACGTGCCGGTGCCGAGCAATTTCACGGCGCGCGTATTGGCGGCCGTCGAGCGGGAGACGGCGATTGCGCCGCAGCGGCGGGTAAGTGGCGTGGCGAGGTTTGTTCGCCGGCTGTTGCCGCGGGTGGCGGTGGCGGCGGCGGTGGTCGCCGTGGGCGTGTTGACTTATCAGGAGCATCGAACGGCCAAGCGCGCGGAATTGGTTCAGGGCGTGCAAGTGGTGGCGGGCGTGTCCTCGCTGCCGAGCCCGGAAATTTTACAGGACTTTGATACCATCCGCCAGATGCCCACCTCGCCGGGGCCTGATCCGGAATTGATTGCCCTGATGAAATGAGTTCGTCCCGCCGAGCAATTTTCGCCCTCGCCGTGGCCTTGGCGTTTTTGTGCACGCCATTGCTGGCGCAACCGACTGCGTCTGGTTCGACGAACAAATCTCCGGTGGCGCTCTTCCGCGATCTGTTGGCGATGAATCCCACGCAACGGGAGCAAGCCATATCCAGCTATGCGCCCGGAACCCAGAAACGCATTCTCGAAAAACTGGAGGAATACGAATTGTATCCGCAGGAGCTGCGCGATTTGCGGTTGCGGGAGACGGAGCTGCGCTGGTATTTGCGTCCGCTGATGGATGAGCCGCGGGAGAAGCGCACGAACTCGCTGGCGCAGGTTCCGCAGGAACTTCGCAGTGAAGTGGCGGAACGATTGCAAATGTGGGACTTGCTGCCGCCGTCGTTGCAGGACGAGTGGCGGGACAAGGACATCATCGCGAGTTATTTCGCCCAGTTACGCTCGACCACGCCGGAGCAGGTGGCGTCGATCTTGAAGTTGATCCCCCCAGAGCGACGCAAAGTGCTGGAGGAAGGGCTTGATCGGTGGCAGGCCATGTCCGAGGACGATCGTCAGAAGGCGCTGGCAGGGTTTAATAAATTTTTTGAGCTGACTCCCGAACAGAAGGAAAAAATGCTCGACACGGTTTCCGACGAGGAACGTACCCAGATGGAACAAACGCTCGCGGCTTACGCGCATTTGACACCCGAGCAACGCGCGCAGTGCATCAGTTCGTTTGAGAAATTCGCACAGATGAGCATCGCCGAACGGCAGCAATTTCTAAACAACGCCGAACGCTGGAAGGAAATGACGCCGGAAGAACGCGAGCGGTGGCGTCAGTTGGT
>DASZPR010000720.1:0-3780 GCA_035550235.1 Verrucomicrobiia bacterium
AAATCTTTAATCGTGACCACTTTGCCGCGATAGATTTTACCGATCTCGGCTTCGGCGGTCATGCCGGTGATGGCTTCCTTCGCGATCTTCATGCCTTCCGGCGAGACCGAGAAGATGTTGACCGTGCCATCGTCTTCGATGTTGATTTCGCAACCGGATTCTTCGACAAGGCGTTTGATGTTCTTGCCGCCGGGTCCGATCAGCGCGCCGATCTTTTCCGGATTGATCTTGATGGTCTCGATGCGCGGAGCGTATTTGCTGATGTCCGCGCGCGGTGCGGGGATAATCTTGGCCATCTCAGCGAGAATGTGCATGCGGGCAACGCGCGCCTTTTCCACGGTTTCGGCCATGATAGCGTGCGGAATGCCCGTCAACTTCAAGTCGAGTTGGAAGCCGGTGATGCCTTTTTCCGTGCCGGCGATTTTGCAGTCCATGTCGCAGAATCCATCTTCCCAGCCGATGATGTCGGTGAGGAGTTTGTATTGCGAAATTTTCTTGTCGCTGCCGTAAACGGTGCAGATACCGATGCTGATGCCTGCCACGGGACGAATGATCGGGACACCGGCATCCATCAACGCCAGGGTGCCGCCGCAGACGGTGGCCATGGACGAGGAGCCGTTCGATTCCATAATTTCCGCGGTGACGCGGATGGCATACGGATACGTATCGAGCGGAAGCATCGGCTCAATGGAGCGTTCTGCCAATGCGCCGTGGCCGATTTCACGACGGCCCGGGCCGCTGATGCGTCCGGTTTCGCCGACGGAATAATTCGGGAAGTTGTAATGGAGAATGAACTTCTTTTCAGTCTCGCCGCCGGTGTAGGAATCAAATTCCTGGGCGTCTTCGCCGGTGCCGAGCGTGGCGAGCACCAGGGCCTGTGTTTCGCCGCGGCCAAACAAAGCCGAACCGTGCGCGCGCGGCAGGAGGCCGGCTTCGCCATAAATAGGACGAACCGTATCGAGGTCGCGACCGTCGAGGCGTTTGCCCTCTTTCATAAGAAGACCGCGAACGGCTTCTTTCTGGATGTAGTAGAAAGCGTCGTTGATGACGAAATTCGTCACTTTGTCTTCGCCAAATTTTTCCTTCAGGTCCTTGCCAACTTCATCCTTGATGGCGTTGACTTTGGATTCGCGGAGAAGTTTTTCAGGAGTGAGCAACGCGGCCACAATGCGATCACCGGCGCGTGATTTGGCTTCCTTGAGGATTTCGTCAGGGACGATGTTCAGCGTGATTTCGCGTTTTTTCTTGCCGACTTTGGCGGCGAGATCTTTCTGCGCCTGAATCATCGGCTGGATGGATTCCTGCGCGAATTTCAACGCGGCATTGAAGTCGGCTTCCGAAATTTCCTTAGCCGAGCCTTCATACATGACCAGGTCGTTTTCGTTACCGACATAGACGAGATCAAGGTCACTATCCGCCATCTGCACGTGAGTGGGATTGGCGATGAACTGGCCGCCGACGCGGCCGACGCGGCAGGCGCCGAGCGGGCCAGCCCACGGAATATCGCTGACCATCAACGCGGCAGAGGCGCCGAGCAATGCGAGCATGTCCGGATCGTTTTCACCATCCGCGCTGAGCGGGATGGTTTGGACCTGGACTTCATTATACCAGCCCTTGGGGAACAACGGACGGATGGGACGGTCAATGATGCGCGAGGTGAGAATTTCCTTTTCGGTCGGACGGCCTTCGCGTTTGAAATAGCCGCCGGGGAATTTTCCCGCGGCTGCGGCTTTTTCGCGATAGTCGACGGTGAGCGGGAAGAAATCCTGGCCTTCTTTGGCTTTGGTGGCCGCAACGGCCGCGACGAATACAATCGTCTCACCCATCTGGATGGTGACGGCGCCGTCGGCTTGTTTGGCTAGTTTACCGGTTTCAATGGTGATCTGGCTTTGCCCGATGGGGCAAATAACTTTTTCTGACATTTTTAACTTTCCCTCCGTTGCCGCCGAGAAACTTCAGTGAATCCCGACTAATCGGGACTGATTGAAATTGCCCAGAGACCAACGGATTTATCATACGCGAAGGTTTTGAGTGGACTGAGCCGTCCGCGTTTCCCGGCTCAATCGGGACGGGAGACCGCCGTGGGCTGAATCTCAAGCGAGATTCGAGGGGCGGTCGCCCACGGAAATTAGTGACGCAGTTTGAGCTTCTTGGTGATCGCGGCGTAGCGTTCGACGTCCGTGTTGTGAAGATAATCCAACAGGCGGCGGCGTTGGCCGACCATCATCAAAAGGCCGCGGCGTGAGCTATGGTCTTTTTTATTGCCTTGCAGATGCTCGGTTAAATGATTGATACGCTGGGTAAGCAGCGCAATTTGCACGTCTGCGGAACCGGTGTCCTTTTCGTGCAGCTTAAATGAGTCAATGGTTTTCGTCTTCGTAGCTTCCATATTCGTTAATTTCTAAGAAATAAAGATTCGTTACGATAATTTTATTCAACGATACTGTAAAGCACTTTCAAGAGGCTATTTTTGCGGGTATGGGAGCGTGATTTGTTAAGGCCGGTTACTTTAGTGACGGATAAATGGCGAACTCAATTCCTTATTCGTAAATCTCGTTCAGCCCCAAAAGCCACAATCTCAGGTCAGATTAAAAAAAAGACCGCCCTCCCTGGATGGCGGTTGAGAATCTGTTGGCATGACACTTTTAACCTTGGGTCGCGATTTGAAAAATAGGGCGAACACCCCACCCTCGCCTACTTCAAATGGGGGTGGTAATTAAGCGGAAGAATTTCCGCAGAAATTCGGTTATACTGACGGTTTTCGCGGCCTGAAGATAATCCAGCTTGAACGGCCGGGGTTTTACCTCATGCAATAGGTCATGCAGGGCCTTTCTTAGTTCGGGAGTGCCATACAGTGTTTCCCATTTTGAGAGCCAGTCGTGCGGCTGGTTGAAATATTCCCCAATGAAATTAAGGCCCAGTGCGGAGGTGTAGGTGGTGTAATGGTAGTACCCCTTGTTTTTTGAAAGCGGGTATAGGGAACCCAGAATATGACAAGTGACGACGATGCGCCAGACGACGGCGCAGGATTGAATGGAAAGAATTCCTCCTTCAAGGATTTCCCGAATGCCGGTTTGGCGCCGGACTTGAGAGCAATAGTAATAGGAAATTCCACCAAACATTACTGCCACGAAAGCAAATTTTGAGAGTCCGAAATAAAAGTCGTAGCCGGAAGGAGCCGCCACGCAAAAGCGCAAAAATTTATAGGCCAGGAAGGAGGCCATCGTGATGAGGGAAAACCCGCCAACAGTATTTAAAAACCGATGAATGTTGTGAAGGTACCGTCCTTGATGGTAAGAACCTCCTTCAGGCATCAACGCATTGGTTTCATACCAGTAGTATAACTCCGGCTGGCATTGCTCGTCTTTCCTTATGTAGGGCCGTAATGAATCGTCAAAGCCTTTGTCGGAAGATTGATAAATTTTTTCAAAGATGGAAGGCTGAACAAACCGCCAGGCGCACATGGCCTCCTCCCAGTTAACGTCCATCATTTTTCGCGCCCAGTCCGGATTACCCACTCCCGCATAATCTTTCAGGCGATTCAGATGGAGTTCGTATCCCAGATTGCGATTGATGGTGGAATATTTGTGGTTGGCCATGCGGACGATTACCAGCAGTAAAAAAATAAGCAATGTGTTGCAAAAGTAAAAAGGCCAGCCGAATCCATCCAATTTAAAGACCAATCCCCAGACTATGCCAACAAATGCGATGCCCTGGATGCAGTAACGAGTGAGGCATTCCTTTTGACTGGCTACTTCCTCGCGAATTGCAGAAATGATT
>DASZPR010000721.1:0-2152 GCA_035550235.1 Verrucomicrobiia bacterium
AAAAGCTGTTGCGATTGCGCGATGAACTCCACTTCGCGGATTCCACCACGGCCCAGCTTTACATTGCGGTCCAATTCACCGGCGCGCACGACCTCGTTTTCGATGCGGTCTTTCATCGCGCCGATTTCGCGCAGCACGTCCGGATTGATGGCGCGCGGATAACGAAACGTCTGGATGGTTTCCAAAAATTCCGCCGCCAAACCTTTATCGCCGGCCACGCAGCGGGCTTTGATCAACATCATGCGCTCCCAGGTCTGGCCCCATTGCGCGTAATAATTTTCATAGCTCTCCAGCGAACGGCAGAGCGGCCCGGAATCGCCTTCCGGGCGCAGGCGCAGGTCAATGCGAAACAACGTGCCTTCAGGCGCAACGCGGGACACTTCCGCAATGAACGCCTCGGCGAAGCGCGTGAAAAATTGGTGATTCGACATCACGGGCTTCATTGCTCCACCGGTCACGGATTTAGTTCCCGGCTTGAACACGTTTCCCTCGTCGCTATAGAGAAAAAGCACGTCTACATCTGAACTGTAATTCAGTTCCTGCCCGCCGAGTTTGCCCATTCCGAGAACGCAAAACTGTGTCGGCTGCCATTTGCCATTCATGTCCTGGTGTGAAGGCTGGCCAAAGCGTTCGGTAAGTTGCCGATGACAAATCTGCCATACGGTGTCGAGGCAAACATCGGCAACATCCGAGATTTCACGCGTGATTTCAGGAACGTTGCTGAGGCGGCCAAGGTCCCGCGCGGCAATGCGCAGCATTTCGCGCTGCTTGAATTCGCGGATGCGCGAGAACGCACTGCTATAATCCCTGGCATCAAGCAAATCTTTTAACCAGCCCTGCACTTCGCTGCGCAACCCCTGGTCGCGCCGGGGAAAACGCAAATGCTCAATGTCCAAATGGCTGAGCCAATCCGGATGAGCTACAAGTAAATTGCCGAGAACTTGCGAGCCGCTAAAAAGCGCTGCGAGAAGATTTATCTGCGACGCGGAGATTTTACTGAGCGCTGCTCCCACCTCAGTCTTGGAAAGCAGGTCAAAAAAGTGTTTGGCGCGCTCCGGGTCGGCCGAGGACCGGATGGCCTTGGTGACAACGGCATTTTTCATCGCACATCAACGTAACCGCCGAGGTAGCGAGGCGGACCACACCAATCCGAAAATCCGCCTCCTCACCGCCGTCGCTTCGCTCCGGCGCGGCCAGCGTCGGCGGCGACCACCCTACTCTTTGTGTTTCGCCAAATAGTCCTTATACCACTCGATGGTTTCGCTCAGGCCCTGCTCCAGGGTAAATTGCGGTTGCCAGCCCAAGACGCGATGGGCTTTTTCGGCGGTCAAATATTGCTCGCGAATTTCTCCAGAGGCGTTGTTCTGAACATCCGGCTCCAGATGCCGCGCCTTCATCAGGTCCTGGATCACACCGACCAACTCCAGCACCGTCACCGGGCGTTCGAGGCTGAAGTTGAATGCCTCGCCTTGGATTTTCTTGTCCGAAAGATGTTCCGCGGTCGTCATGTAGGAACGACTTACGTCTTTGACGTAAATGTAATCGCGGACAAATTTCCCATCGCTGCGAATGATTGGCCGTTTGTTTTCCAGGAAGCAACGGATGGCATACGGCACGATGCGGCTCCAGTTCAAATCGCCACCGCCATAAATATTCCCGCAACGCAGAATCGCCACCGGCAAACCGTAGGTATGATGGTAAGACTGCGTGATGAGATCCGCGCAACTCTTGGAAACCTCGTAAGGATGCTTGCCCTGCAGCGCCATGTCTTCGGTGTAAGGCAACTTGTCGTGCGGTCCGTAAGCCTTATCGCTGGACGCAATCACCACGCGCTTAACGAGGCTGGAATGCACGCGACAGGCTTCGAGCAAATTGTAAGTGCCGCGAATGTTCGCTTCAAACGTCGGCAACGGATAACGATGCGCGACGCTGACAATCGGCTGCGCGGCGAGGTGAAACACCGTGTCCACCTCGTGATCGTTCAACGAGCGTTCCAGACTCGCGAAGTCCTCGATGTTTCCCTGCACGAGCGAGACTTGCCGGTAATCTCCGGAGCGGAAAAATCCCGATTGCGGGTCCGAGTCACGCACGAGCGCAATCACCCGCGCGCCGGCGGCGAGCAAATCTTTCACGAGCCAAAAGCCGACCATGC
>DASZPR010000722.1:0-2675 GCA_035550235.1 Verrucomicrobiia bacterium
TCACCGGCGTGCGCGTGCTGGAGGCTTTCCCGCTCGCGACGCTCCGCGAGTTCATCGACTGGTCGCCCTTCTTCCACACGTGGGAATTGCGCGGGCGCTACCCTTCCATCCTCGAGCACGAAAAATACGGCGAGCAGGCCCGCAAGCTTTTCGACGACGCCCAGGCGCTGCTCGACCAAATCGTCTCGCAAAAACTTTTCACCGCGCGCGGCGTTTACGGCCTCTTTCCCGCGAATGCCGTCGGCGACGACGTGGAGCTTTACACCGATGCCTCGCGCTCGAAACTGCTCACGCGGTTCCATTTCCTGCGCCAGCAAATGGAAAAGAAGGACGCCGAGCCGAACCGCTCGCTCTCTGATTTCATCGCGCCGAAAGAGACCGGGCTCGCCGACCACATCGGCGCATTTGCCGTGAGCAGCGGCTTCGGGTTGAAGGAACTCGCTGATAAATTCAAAGCCGACCACGACGACTACAACGCCATCATGGCCGAGGCACTCGCCGACCGGCTCGCGGAGGCATTCGCCGAGTGCCTGCACAAGCGCGTCCGCGAGGAATGGGGCTACGGCAAAGCTGAAAATCTCACGGCCGAACAACTCTTGGCCGAGGAATACCGCGGCATCCGCCCGGCGGCTGGCTACCCCGCGTGCCCCGATCACACGGAGAAGCGCATCCTCTGGGAACTGCTCGATGTCGAAAAAAAAACCGGCATCCTGCTCACCGAATCGTGCGCGATGTGGCCGGGGTCTAGCGTGAGCGGCCAGTATTTCGGGCATCCCCAATCGCGCTATTTCGGCCTCGGCAAAATCGACCGCGACCAGGTGGCCGATTACGCAAAGCGGATAGGGGAGAGCGTCGAGTTCGTGGAAAAGTGGCTCTCGCCCAATCTTAACTACTGAAGGCTATTTTCGAATTGCGGCAGAAATGTTTTGCGGACAAATGATAATACGTTATCATTACAAATAGTTAAACATTCCAGCTTAAAAAAACGCCAACTCTTCCTAAGAAATCATGAAATACCCAGCTATTGCCATCGCCTTTGCCTCTTTGCTGAGTGCCGCATCCCTTCAAGCGCAGTCCCCGAATATTGTCGCCGCCGAAAATTTTTACGGTGGCGTGGCCCGTCAGATCGCCGGGCCTTCCGCGAAAATAACCAGCATTCTCAGCAATCCAAACCAGGATCCGCATGAATTTCAGACCAGCGCAGCCACCGCGAAGGCTGTCGAGGACGCGGACATTGTGATTTACAGCGGGATCGGTTACGATGATTGGACGCAAAAACTGCTGGGCCTAAAAGGGAAGCCGGGGCGTACGGTTATCTGTGTTGCGGATTTGATCGGGGCGAAGTCAGGTGACAACCCGCATATTTGGTACGACCCGCGCACCATGCCCGCGCTGGCGGACAAGCTCGGAAAAATCCTGAATGAACCTCAAAAAGCCGCCGAGTTTAAAAAGTCGATGGCCGAAGTGACAGCCAAAATTGCCAAAATCAAAGCCGCCCATGCCGGAACTCCTGTAACCGCCACCGAGCCCGTTTTCGGGTACATGGCAGATGCGCTGGGCTTCAAAATGCTGAATTACAGCTTTCAAGTTGCCGTGATGAACGATACCGAACCGAGTTTCAAGGATACCTCCGCTTACGAAAAGAGCCTGACGAGCGGAACGGTGAAGGTGCTTTTCTACAACAGCCAGGTGACCGATCCGGTCACTCAACGCATGCAGACCATTGCGAAGGAGCATCATATCCCGATCGTTGGCGTCACGGAAACGCAGCCGCCGGACAGCAAAAGCTATATTGACTGGATGCTTTCCGAATTGAACGGCGTGGAAAAAGCGTTCTCCGAAGCACATTGACGCCCGCGCTTTCCATAGTCGATGCAGGTGTCCGCCTGGGTGGCAACGAAATCCTGCGTGCTGTAAATGCGGAGATTGCGTCCGGCGAATTCATTGGCGTTTTCGGTCCCAATGGCGCGGGCAAATCCACGCTCATCCGGTGCATTCTCGGGTTGACGCCGCTCTGCTCGGGACGCGTTTCCGTTTTTGGCGTGGCAGCCGGACGGGCAAACGGGACGATAGGCTATATGCCGCAATCCCGTGCAAACTTGGAAGGGACCGCCCTTAGCGCGCGCTCGATGGTGGCTGCCGTGGCGGGCGGGGATGGGTGGGGAATACCGTGGTATCGACGTGCCTTGCGGGAGGAAGTCGAGCGGGTGATCGAACTCGCCGGGGTGAAGGATTTTGCGGACCGCCCATTTGCCGTGCTCTCCGGGGGCGAAAGGCAAAGGGTCGGCCTGGCGCAGGCACTTCTTGGCAAGCCGCAACTGCTGCTGCTGGACGAACCCCTGGCCAGTCTTGACCCGAGAAATCAAATGCTGCTTATTGAGCGCGTTGCGGAAATCAAAAAAGCCACCGGCGCGACAATTCTATTCACCGCCCACGATGTGAACCCGCTGCTCGGGGTCATGGATCGCGTTCTCTATATTGCCGGGGGCGAGGCGGCCATTGGTTCGCTGGACGAGGTGATTACCAGCGAGGCACTCAGCCATCTCTACAAGACGGATATCCGCGTTGTTCGCGTCGAAGGAAACATTTTCATCTTCGCCGCCGAGGGAGGCGTCATCGAGGCCGCACGCCATGATTGAACAATTAAAGGATATCCTCTCCAGCGACTTCGTCCA
>DASZPR010000723.1:0-7461 GCA_035550235.1 Verrucomicrobiia bacterium
AACCGAAATAACCTCTGGAGATTCGTCATCGTCATTCTCGTCGTCGCGTGGGCTCTTTTCGAGATGTACCCGCCGACCAACCGCGACCTGATTCAGACTTTTCGTGAACAAGCGCGCGGCGGTGACGAAACACTGAACAAAATCATTGAACGCGCCCAGGCTTTGAGCAAGGACCGGCCGGACCGCGAATACGAGAACCTCGCGGAAGCCGTCGGCACCAACGACATCACGGCTTACTTCCCGCAATTCTCGAAAACCACTTCCACGCATCCCACGACCACCATCCTGAATGCCGTACAGCGTCAGGCCATGGGCCGCATTCACCTCGGCATCGACCTGCAAGGCGGCACTGCGTTCCTCGTCGAGATGGATACCAACCACCTCGTTAATGTCGAGACCATCACGAACAAAACAACGGGTTTGCCCGAGACCATCACCAACGCCGTGGACGTTCAGGGCGCACTCTCCCAAGCCGTCGAAGTGCTGCGCAAGCGCGTCGATGCTTTCGGCGTCGCCGAACCTGTGATTCAACCGGAAGGCAACAACCGTATCTCGATTCAATTGCCCGGTTTGTCCCAGGCCCAGATGAATGAAGCGGAAACCAATATCTCGAAGGTCGCTTACCTGGAATTCTACCTCGTCCACGAAAAGAGCGATGAGTTGATCAAGGAAGGGATGTCTGTGCCTGGCTACAAAATCATGGTTGGGGAGCGCACGAATCAAAAAGGCGAAAAAGTCCCGCAACCGTTCCTGGTGAGAAGCAAGCCCTCCATGGTGGGCGGCATCAGCAGCGCCTGGAAGTCGCGTGATAATTTCGGCCGCCCGCAAATTGAATTCCGGCTCGATTCCGCCCACAGCGATCAGTTCGCGAAATTGACCGAGGAAAATGTCGGCCACCAACTCGCCATCGTCCTCGATAATGAACTGCAAACCGCTCCCGTCATCAAAAACGCTCTCGTTGGCGGCGGCGTCATTGAAGGCGATTATAGCGAAGAAGAAGCGAGTACCCTCGTGAACGTCCTGCAAAACCCGCTGCAGGCGCCTGTCCACATCATCGACAAAAACGAAGTTGATCCCACACTCGGTAAAGATGCCATTCACAGCGGCATCCAGGCCGCCGTCATCGGCGTCCTCGCCGTCGCGGGATTCATGATCATCTATTACATGATGGCCGGTGCGATTGCCGACATCGCTCTTATCCTGAATATTATCATTCTCGTCGGTGTGATGTGTTCCATCGAAACGACGTTCACCCTGCCGGGCATCGCCGGTGTAGTGCTCACCATCGGTATGGCGGTGGACGCAAATGTGTTGATTTTCGAGCGTATTCGTGAGGAATCCAGCAAGGGCAAATCGTTGCGCGGCGCCTTGGAAGCCGGTTACGACCGCGCCTTCGGCACCATTTTCGACTCGCACGTGACGACGCTCATTTCGTCCGTGATTTTGATTTTCATGGGCACCGGTTCCGTAAAGGGCTTCGGCGTCTCGCTCACCATCGGTGTGGCCGCGAGCTTGTTCACCGCCCTGGTGGTCACGCGCCTGATTTTTGATTTTCTGATCAAGCGCAACATAATCAAAAAATTGCCGATGCTGCACCTAATCCCGGCGACGATGAAGCTCGACTTCATGAAGCTGGCGATCCCTGCATTCGTGGCCTCGTGGCTCCTGATTCTCATCGGCAATTCCTATGGAATTTTCGTCCGTGGATCGGATGTCCTCGGTGTTGAATTTACCGGTGGCGAAAAAATTGTGCTGCGAGTCGATCCCCAGCATAAACCCGGTGTGGAAGAGGTCCGCAAGGCGGCGACTACTGCCAGCGGCCGCCAAGTGCTGGTGGCTTATCAACGCAACGTCAGCACCGGAGTGGACACCCTGCAAGTGACGGCCCGGGATTCCGGCAAGGGCGACCAGGCGGTGGTCGCGGACAAGATTTTCCAGTCCCTTAAAACCACATTTCCCGACGCGCAATTCGGTGAGAAGCCCCTGAGCGTGAGCCAGGAAGGACCCGTCGTCGGCGAGGAAATTCAACAGGCTGCCATCGTTGCGTCACTTCTCGCAATGTTCGGCATCCTCATTTACGTAGCGTTTCGCTACGAATTTTCATTCGCCGTCGGCGCCGTGGTCGCCATCATCCACGATGTGCTCATGACGCTCGGCTGGTATTTCCTGGCCGGACGCGAACTGAACGCCACCACGGTCGCTGCCGTGTTGACCATCATCGGTTTCTCGATTAACGATACCATCGTGATCTTCGACCGCATTCGGGAAGACCTGCGGCTGGGCGTGCGCGGCACGTTCCGCGAGCTCATGAACCAGGCGCTCAATCAAACCTTGAGCCGAACCATCATCACCTCCGGCACGGTGTTCCTGGCCACGCTCTCGCTGTTTATTTTCGGCGGTGGCGAAATCAACGACTTCGCATTCACATTCCTCGTCGGTATCATCACGGGCACCTACTCGAGCATCTATATTGCGAGCGCGATCGTGCTATGGTGGCACAAGGGCCAGCGGCCGAAGATTGGCAGCAGCCCGCAAATGGCCGCCGCCGAGCCCAACGCGCCGGCGCGGTAATTCGCGGCCATGCTCGCCCTGATTGCAATCACGCCCTGGCACTGGATTGCTTTCATCGCGTGCGTCATTGTTTTCCTGGCTCTCGACCTCGGGCTTTTCCATCGGAAAGCCCACGTCGTGGGTTTTAGGGAAGCCCTCCTCTGGACTGCCGTCTGGTTCGGGCTCGCGATGGCCTTCGCCTTCGCGCTCCGCCCCATGCGCGGCCCGAAGGAATCCCTTGAATTCGTCACCGGCTATCTCATCGAGCTTTCGCTCTCGATGGATAACGTGTTTGTTATCGCCCTCATTTTCGGCTACTTCCGCATCCCCTCGGAAAATCAGCATCGGGTTCTCTTCTGGGGAATCCTCGGCGCACTCCTCATGCGCGGCCTCCTCATCGGCGTTGGTGTGGCGCTGATTGATTGGCTCGACTGGATCCTCTACGTCTTCGGCGCGTTCATCGTTTATACCGGCGTCAAAATGTTTTTTGTCGAATCCGATGTGGATCCCGAGAAGAACAAGGTCATCCGGCTCGCACGAAAATTCTTTCCCGTCGCCCCTCAACTCGATGGCCAAAAATTTGTGACCGAGTGGAACGGCCGTAAAGCGTTAACGCCGCTTATGCTGGTGCTCCTCATGGTGGAAACCACCGATTTGCTGTTCGCCTTCGATTCAATTCCCGCGATTTTCGCCGTGACGCGAAATCCCTTCATCGTTTTCACCTCGAATGTCTTTGCAATTCTCGGCCTGCGCTCACTCTATTTCGTCCTGGCCGGCGCCATCGAATATTTCCGCTACCTGAAATACGGCCTCGCGGTTGTCCTGGTTTTCATAGGTGTGAAAATGTTGATCGACCCGCACGACAACGAACACCCGATGTGGTTCCAGGTCGATATTCCCATTTCCCTTTCACTGCTGATTGTGGGCAGCATCATCCTGATAGCGATTTTGCTTTCGCTCCTGGCACGGTGGCGTGAAAAGAAACAAAAACTGTAGCATCGCACCTGTGGCGTGATTCATTTTTGTTTTTAATCGGCGTTCATCCGCGTAATCTGCATCGATAAGCAGATGAAATTTCGTTGGACAGTCGCCCCGCCACAACCGCTCCTGACCGGCCAGCTTGCGAACGCGTTGAAGATCTCGCCGCTGCTTGCCCAGTGCCTCGTGAACCGCGGCTTCAGCGAACTCGAACGCATCACAAATTTCCTCCAGCCGCGACTCAAGAACCTCGCCAATCCTTTTCTACTGCCGAACATGGCTACGGCGGTCGATCGCCTTTTCCACGCGCGCGAACGCAAGGAATCGCTCGTCATCTTTGGCGATTACGATGTCGACGGCGTGACCTCCACCACGTTGCTCATCGAGATCTTCAAAGCGCTCGGCTGGCAGGCAAATTTTTATTTGCCGCATCGCGTAGATGAAGGCTACGGCCTGAGCCAGGATGGGGTGGAGAATTGTTTAAGAAAGTTCCCAACCACGCTGCTGCTGGCCGTCGATTGCGGCTCCACCGCTGTCGATTCCATTGCCTGGCTGGGTGAGCGCGGCGTGGATGTCATTGTGCTGGACCACCACCAGGTTTCGTCCCCTGCTCCCGCCGCGACGGCGCTGGTCAATCCGCAACTCTGTAGGACAGGCGTCTCGCCTGTCTCTAACTTCAACAACAATGGAGACAGGCAGGATGCCTGTCCTACGTTCACCGAACTTTGTTCCGCTGGTCTCGCGTTCAAACTCGCGCACGCGCTCATCAAACGCGGACGCGAACTTGGTCTTCCCGGTTTTGCTGATTTCGATTTGCGACCACTGCTGGACCTCGTGGCACTCGGAACCATTGCCGATATCGTGCCCTTGATTGGCGAGAATCGCCTGTTGGTTTCCGCCGGTCTGGAGCGATTGAACACCACGCAACGACCGGGATTGGTGACGCTCAAAAAGGTTGCGCAATGCGCCGAGCCAATTGGCACCTACGAAGTCGGTTTTCAACTCGCTCCACGTCTGAACGCCGCCGGCCGTCTGGAAACCGCCGAGGAATCATTGCACCTCTTGCTCGCGCGCGACGAGGCCGAAGCCATGCCCATCGCGCAGGCGCTCGACCACCGCAATCGCGAGCGGCAAAAAATTGAGCGCAGTATTGTGGACGAGGTCATCGGCGCGGTGCGCGCGAAATTCAATCCTGAGACGGACTTCGTCATCGTCGAAGGGCAATTGCTTTGGCACATCGGAGTCGTGGGAATCGTTGCCTCGCGCGTGCTGCAGGAATTTTATCGTCCCACCATAATCATTGGCGGCGAAGGTGAGGAATGGCGCGGGTCGGGGCGCAGCATCGTGGGCTTTGATCTCGCCGCGGCCTTGCGTGAATGCACTGATTTACTGGTCCGCCACGGTGGGCACGCCATGGCGGCCGGTTTGAGCATTGCAGCCTCAAATCTCGATGCCTTCCGCGCGCGTCTCAACGACCACGCTCGCCGCACACTCAAACCGGAGGACTTGCAGGCGCCACTTCGTCTGGATGGCGAAGTCGGCCTGAACGAAATGACCTTGGAACGGCTGGCCGAATTGGACCGCTTGCGACCGACCGGCCAGGGAAATCCCACCGTGCAATTTTACGCGCGTGGTCTCTCGCATCAACGCCCATTGCAACGCATCGGCGCCGACAAAAAACACGTAAAAATGTGGGTGACCGACGGCACCGCCACGCATGAAGCGGTTTGGTGGGGCGCGGGAAACGGTTCGTTGCCCGTCGGCAAATTCGACCTCGCCTTCGCGCCGCAAATCAATCAATTCAACGGCAAACGTGCCGTGCAATTGAAGGTGCTGGACTGGCGGACCGCAATTTAACGTCCGAGCCGACGTGAGAAGGCTCACTAATTAAGAATCGATGAGAGACTCGTCACCTCGTCTCCTACTATCCGTGTTGCGTGTTGCGTGAAAACGAATCGAACGCTTAAGCGTATTTGTGTGTCTACTGATTGTGCCAAGATGAAAACTTCCACCTTATTACTGGTCGGACTTGTCGCGGCGGCAGGCTGTTCGACCTCGAAGCCGCAAGCGCATCAGGCCTCCCTCTACCCGCAAAGCCAACCTGATGGATCGCAACCGCCTTACATCTACGTCGATGGCGAAGTGAAGTTTCCGGGCGAGTATCATTGGACAAATGGCATGACTTTGCAGGATGCCGTAAAGTTTGCCGGAGGATTTACCGATTTTGCTCCCCGAACTTTGCGGGTGACCCATAATGGGTCTCTAACTGCTTACCGGCTCGGACCTGGACGGAGTATTACCAACAATCCTCCGGTCTATCCGGGCGACCAAATCTATAGTCCACGACATACTTTTTGACGTTGGCTTAAATCGCTAACGAGTTGCGTGCGGCAGGGATGGTGAATACGATTCCGTCACTTGAACACGGAACATGGAACACGGAACACGGTAGTCATCGTCGCCGCCGGCAAAGGCACCCGCATGGGGCCGAATGTCGACAAAGTGTTTCTCGAAATCGCCGGCAAACCTGTCGTCGCCCACACGTGGCAACGCTTTGCCAATGCCAACTGTATCGACGAAATCATTCTGGTCGTTCGCGATGGGATGCAGTCCGCCTTCCAGGAACTCGCCGACAAATTTTCACTCAAGAAACCGTTTCGTTTGGTAAGCGGCGGCAAGGAACGGCAGGATTCCGTTTGGAACGGTTTGGAAGCCGTTTCACCCGGCACCGAAATCGTGGCCATTCAGGACGCGGCGCGTCCTTGCACGAGTGAGGCGTTGATTGAAGCCACCATCGCCGCCGCGCGCGAGACTGGCGCAGCAGTCGCCGCCCAGGCCATCACCGATACCATCAAGGAATCCGCTGACGGAAAGATAATCGAACGCACCATGGATCGCTCCCGTTTGTGGTCGGTGCAAACACCGCAAACGTTTCGCTTGCAGGTCATTAAACGCGCGCTGGCCGAGGTGCGGAATCGCGGTTTGCTGGTCACCGACGACACCGCCGCGTGCGATTTGATTGGCCAGCCGGTTCGGTTGGTTGTCACCGCGCAGCCGAATCCCAAGGTCACGCATCCGGAGGATTTGCCTTATATTTCCGTGCTGTTGCAAAATGCAAATTAGCCCTCGAAACCTGCCGGGGTTGTGATACTTTTCTTCCGTCTTCTTATATGAAACGACGTTTGATTTTTAGCATTATTGTCGCAGTGCTGACGGTGAATCTTCTGATTGGCGCCAAGGTCTATTCCAATTCCACGGACTCCCCTCCGAAGGATTCGGCCTATCAGAACATGAAACTCTTTGCCGAGGTCATGGAAAAGGTGCGCCGCGATTATGTGGATGGCACCAATCTCACCTATCAGGACCTGGTGTACGGCGGGCTCAAGGGGATGATCAACGAATTGGATCCGCACAGCGAATTTCTTGATCCCGAAAAATACAAGGATCTCCAGAGCGATACTGAAGGCCATTTCGGCGGGTTGGGAATCGTGATCGCGATGAAGGATAATTATGTCACGGTCGTCGCGCCGATGGAAGACACGCCCGGTTTCAAAGCGGGAATTCTTTCCGGTGACCGCATCATAAAAATCAACGGCAAGAGCACGGAGAACATGGCCTTGCCCGACGCGGTGAAAATACTGCGTGGCGATCCGAACACCGATGTCAGCATGACGATCATGCGCCCCTCCTCCGGACAGGTGAAGGATTACAAGCTCACGCGCGCCGTCATCACCGTCGACATGGTGAAGGACATCAATGGCAAGAAGGAGTTTCCGTTGGGCGAAAATAAAATCGGTTACATCCGGCTCGTGCAATTTGGTGAAAAGACCAGCGATGACCTCGAAGTTGCGTTGAACAAACTCAAAGCTCAGGGCATGCAGGCGCTGGTGCTGGATTTGCGCTGGAACCCCGGCGGGTTGCTGGACCAGGCGG
>DASZPR010000724.1:0-3815 GCA_035550235.1 Verrucomicrobiia bacterium
TTAACTACAATGGCGACATTTGCGTCGTCCTCGACAGCCAGCACCGTACGCCCGGCAACCTCCGCGCGTTTGTGCAGGCGACCATCCGCAGCATTCGCACCGGCAAATCCTCCGATGTGCGTTTCAGCTCGACCGAAAAAATCGAGCCCGTGCCGATGATTACCAAGAAAATGGAATACAGCTACAAGGACGGCGAGGATTACGTTTTCACCGACCCGGAGAATTACGAAACGGTGACGCTTAATGCTGAGCTCGTCGGTGACGCGAAGGATTATCTTGTGGAAAATGCGCAGATTACGGTCACGTTCGTGGAGGAAAAAGCGGTCTCCATCGAATTGCCGTCCTCGGTCATCCTGACCGTGACGGACGCGCCGGAAGGCATCCGCGGCGACTCCGCCAACAACGTGCAGAAGTCCATCACGGTTGAAACCGGTATCACGGTCCAGGCGCCGTTGTTCATCAAGACCGGCGAAAAGATCAAAGTGGATACGCGCACTGGCAAATACATGGAACGCGCTTAAGCGATTCACCACCAAAGTTTCAAAGCCCGCCAATTTGGCGGGCTTTTTTGTTTTTCCGAAAGTGAACCGCGAAATACGCGAAATGCGGAAATCAGATGTTAATCTGATACCGATAATTAGTTGAATCATCGGCCAAAGGGCCGGGGTGCAAAAACACCAATATTTGTGGGTTTTATTTCGCGTGGTGGGCGTCTTTCGCGGTGGGTAAAGCTGGCGAATCGGTTTTCTGCATGAGTTTAGCGTTAAAAATCTTTCCAACAAACCCCGTTTCGGTTTAATTGCTGTAGTGGCTGAACTGCTGCACAAAGGTGAAAAAGTCTTTCGGGGCATTCCCGTATCAAATGGTGTTTGCCGCGCGAAAATCCTGGTGCTGGGAAAATCCCAGCACACCATTCATCGTCAATCCGTTCCCGAGTCGCAATTGCACGAGGAAGTGACACGCCTCGAACGCGCGCTCGTTAAAACGCGCCACGAAATTCTCGATGTCCAACGCCGCGTCAGCACCGCCATGGGCGCGAAGGAGGGCAGCATTTTTGACGCGCATCTGCTGGTGCTCGAAGACCGCACGCTCATCGACGAAGTGGTGCGCACGATCAATGAAGAAAAGGTGAACGCGGAGTTCGCGTTTCACACCGTGGCCGAACGCTACGCTTCCACGCTGGCGGCCATTGAGGACGATTACCTGCGCGAACGCGCCGGCGACATGCGCGATGTCACGACTCGCGTCCTGAATAATTTGCTCGGCAAAGAGGACGAGGTGAACCTGCGCCAACTCGACGAGCCCTGCATCATTATCAGTCACGACCTGACGCCCTCGCATACGGCGCAGATGGATCGCACCAAGGTGCTGGGCTTCGGCACGGACATCGGCAGCCGGACCTCGCACACCGCCATCATGGCGCGTTCGATGCGCATTCCGGCGGTGGTGGGGTTGAAGATTGCGAGCGAGGAATTGCAGACCGGCCAGTATGCGTTGCTGGATGGTTTCAACGGCGTAGTGGTGCTCAATCCCACGGACCAAACGCTGTTTGAATACGGGCAACTCATTCGCAAGCAGGTCACGTTGCAGGAAAAGCTGCGCGACATTTTGCTCAAGCCGGCGGTCACGCTGGATGGCCATCGCGTTTTTCTTTCGGCGAACGTGGAGCGGGCGGGAGATGCCGATTCGGTCACTGACAGTGGCGCGGAAGGCGTGGGTTTGTTCCGCACGGAATATCTGTTCATCAATCGCGACACATTGCCGACGGAAGAGGAGCAGTATCACGAGTACCGGCAAATTGCGGAGGCGTTGAAGCCGCGCCCGGTGACCATCCGCACCTTTGATTTGGGCGGCGACAAATTTCTTTCCCACCTGCAAGTGCCCAACGAGATGAATCCGTTCCTCGGCTGGCGCGCGATTCGTTTTTGCCTGGCGGAGAAGGACGTGTTTCGCGGGCAACTACGGGCCATTTTGCGGGCGAGTGCGCACGGAAATGTCCGCATGATGTACCCGATGATTTCCGGCCTGGACGAACTCAACCAGGCCAATGCGCTCGTCGAGGAATATAAAGGCGAACTGCGCAAGGAAGGGCTGGCGTTCGACGAAAAACTCGAGGTTGGCGCGATGATTGAAATCCCGTCCGCGGCGTTGATTGCGGACGCGATGGGCAAACGCGTGAAATTTTTCAGCCTCGGCACCAATGATTTGATTCAGTACGCGCTGGCGGTCGACCGTATGAATGAGAAAATCGCGCATCTCTACGAGCCGACGCACCCGGCCATCATCCGGTTGATCAAAGCCACCGTCGACGCGGGGCGCAAAAACAAAATCTCGGTGAGCGTGTGCGGCGAAATGGCTGGCGAACCCATCATGACCGCGCTCCTGATTGGCCTGGGCGTGGATGAATTGAGCGCCTCGCCGCCGCTCGTGCCGCAAATCAAATACATGGTGCGGCGTCTGAAAATTTCCGAGGCGCAAGCGCTGGCGGAATTCGCGTTGAACTGCGAATCGGGCACGGAGATCCTTTCAAAATGCCAGGAACTCGCGTGGCAATCCGCGCCGAGCTTGTTTGAGAGCAAGGCTTAGTCGCCCTGAGGTGGCGAATCGGGAGAATTTTATTTGCCGGCTTTTGTGTTTTGAACAATCGCTGTTATTTGCGCCAGCAACTGTTTCGCATCCTCGCCTACCAGAACCAAAGTATTAGCAATTACCGATCTGCGGCTTTCAAATACTTCCACGTTGTCGGTTTGAACACCTGCATGGAGTTTGTTTTCGTAGTCTGTCACGAACTGCCGGAAGATCGGCTCTTTGAAAATCGAAAGATCAGCAATGAGAAGCGGGCGCGATATTATGATGGTTCCGTTTTGGTCGGCCTTGAGCGGCGCACCGACCGTCAACAAAAAAGGGCCCGTATTTTGTCCCACTTTTTCCTGAAATTCTGCGGGGATGGACGGGAGTACAGCTTTCGAAATATTCCGGGCGGTTTTAAAATCAAATTGAGTGACGACGTTTGTTGAAGAAATCAAATCAGAATCATCCTCTCCATTTGGACTAGGGACGCAGAATAAGTTGACGCCATTCAGAATGTTGCTGTTTAGATTATTAATGGCAGTGGTTTTTTGCTTCACCGCAGTGACAAATGCAGCATAACGTTGTTTCTCCTGTTCGCTATCTTCGGGTCTCGTTAATCCGCATAAGACATAAGTGTAAAGAGGGCATCCGCTGACGACTTGGTCGAAGTTGGTAAATGATTGCCAGCCGTTGAGGTGAGCCTCGATCTTATATACTCTAATTTGCTGTCCTGGTTCGAACAACCCTTCCTTGGAGAGCGTGCCGCGATATTTGAGAAGGTCAACAAACGTATCGTGCCGGGAGGCAACTGATTCAGGATTGTCCCAGGTCTTGGCCATCACGGACTCGAACCCGTTGGTATGAAGGGAAATGTTCAACCGTGCTAAATCGGGCTTTTTCATTATACTGCCGATAAACATGCTCCCACTGAGGGCAGTGAGGGGAATTGCCAAAGACACCAATAAAATACTCCACCGAGCGGTTGGGTATGGTTTCATGGCTTTTTCTCCGGTTCCTTTTTTCCCCACTTTTTTTCGGCAAGATAAAATGCGAAATACACTATTGCGCCGACAATCATGCCTACAGGTATGAAATACTGGGGCGCCACTTCAGGAAAAAAGTGATGGCAGATTGCCAACACAAGTGCCCCTGCAACTACGATTATTGAAATAACTTTGATCACAAAAATCCCGGGTGAGGCTGATTGACTTACTTACACTACAATTGGGTAGGTTTTGTCAAGT
>DASZPR010000725.1:0-2989 GCA_035550235.1 Verrucomicrobiia bacterium
AATACATCCGGTGCCGCGCGAGGCGGCTGGATTCATCCAGCCAATCGCCTTCATCAGGCCACCAGCCATCCACGCCGGCGGCGACGAGGTCTTGATGCCGTTTCCAATAGCTTGCGATGTGCTGCTTGTCCACGGTTTCGCCCGGCTCGGGCGGAATGTGCCCATGAAGCGTCGGATAATCGCGCTGCAACGGCACGATGTGCAACACCACGTGCAAATGATTCGTGTGCAAATCGTGGATAACCGAAGCAGCGTCGCGAACAAAGACGTTGGTGTTGAATTCAAAGGAATCGTGTCCGAAATTCCAGCCGGCGGGACAAAAACCCGTGCCGAGATAAATCATAGTGTCGCACGGGAGATCTTTTTCGCGGAAAGTCCTCGCCTCGTTCAGGATGTCCGCTTCCGTGGAAAGTGTGCGATGGGATTGCATGAAGCCGAGCGCCCACTTCGGCGGCAGCACGGGAGCGCCGGTCAGGCGAATGAACTCGCGCAACGCCTCCGCCGGCTCGCGGGCGTCAATGACGAAAACATCGGCGACGCCAGGCGCGGCATTTTGCGGATTGAGCGCGCCGCGTTCTCCCCGCAGATCAAAACTCCCGCGGGGTGAGGCGGCAAACAACCCCCACCCTTCGGTGCCGATGAGAAATGGTGAAAAGGCGCGGGCGCCGAGTTCGGCGAGTTTGTAACGCTGGCCGTTGATAAGGGGAAAATTAAAGCCGCGCCGGTCGAACTGATCGCCGCCTTCGCCGAGGCCGAGCACGGGGGCATCGGTGCGAAAGGAAATGGCATTAGTGCCGGGAGCCGCGTTGAATACCAACTCCTGCACGAGGGTACCGTCGGCCCGGCGGACGGCCACGGTCAACGGATTGGAATGGATGGTGAGACGAAGCGTTCCGACGCGCAGTTTCTTTTCCGACGCCAACTCGTACGCATGAAATACTTCCTTCGCGGAGAATGAAGCCAGAGTCCAGGGAAGCGCAAAGGTTTCGACATCCCCCTGCTTTTCCGTCGGCTGCAACTGGATGCGAACGGTTTTGTCGGCGATTTCGCTAATCTTTACTTCCACCAGCACGCCACCATACGAAATTGCTGAATCCGCGCGAGCATCGAAGAAAGAGACGGAAAGGGAGAAAACCAATGAGAGCCACAGCGCGGAAACCTTTTTCATTCGTGGATTACGTTTTAAGGGTTGTTACAAAAAGCAAAACAGGGAAATGAACGCGCGAAGTCATTCGTGACGTTCATTCCCCTGTCGTCTGGTCAATTCAGCTTTCAGGACAATTTTTTCTTGGCGTCATCCGGCACTTCGATTTTGGTGTTGCCGACGTCCTTGATGTCGATCGTCGTGGTGCGTTCGATATCCATCTCTTCGCCCTGGCGGTCAACCTTGCCACTGACTTTGGTTTCGTATTTGGAAATAGCTCCGTCCTTGAGCCAGATCTTGACCGAGCCTTTGGCATCTTTCGGTGGGGGACGATTGCCGCCACGACGGCCAAATCCAAAAGTGAGCATCGACTCGGCGCCCTCCTTCGTCAGATCGCCGCTAATGACATCGCCGTCTTTTTTGAGTTCACCGGTTTTGGAGACAATGTCCTGGATTTCGTCGGCCGGTGTTTTGAGATTTTGCATGCGGCGGGCCATGAAAGTATTGGGATCAAAGCCACCGCCGCCGTCGCCGAGTTCTTCGGCCGTCTTCCAACCTTCATCGGTTTTCACCGCGACTTTTTTGCCCTTCGACAAACCGATGCTGGTGTTGTCCTGGAAGGAAGAGGAAAGCCAGATGTAACCGTCCTTTTCGGTTTTGCCTTCGGTCGGGCCCGGTGTGAATTGGGAATTGGGGCCGAGGTCCAGCGTTTGTTTCCAACTGTAACTTGTGTCGGCCAATTTCTTGGCGGCAGCTGTCACGTCGTCTTTCGGAGTGGAATCAGCGGCGAGAAGAGAGCCCGCCATGAGGAGCACTGCACCAAACAATATATTTTTTTTCATGCTGGGTAGGTATGGGTTGACTTGTTTATGCCTCTTATAGGGATAGGGGTAATAATGAAGTTATGCCTAACGGATGCGCTGGCAAGTGGAAACATTAGCAATCGCGAAATCCTGAGGGTCATTTGTGCTCCGTTTGGCTGAGGAACCCGACGAGATATTTTTTCCAAAGCACAGCCTTGGTGTGACTTCCGTGGCCAACGGTCTGGTCGCTTTCGGGAATGACGATCGCCCGGCCCCGTTTCACGCGTTTGATTTCGCGCTCAAGAATCCCCTGGTCGGGCGGGTTGATCAAATCATCGGCGGAATTGATGGCGAGCAAGGGCGCCTTGATTCTTTCCAATCCCGGCGCGGGATCGTAATCGTGCGATGACTCAACAGCGAAGAGCACGTCATTGGCATCGTGGTTGGTCGCGAAACTCGCCGTGTAAGCATTCAAAACGTCGTCCGCTTTTTCGAGCGTGGGCATTTTCACAGTTTGATGCGCAGGATTGCTGCCCATAAAAAAGAGCGTTTCCGCGGCGATTTTCAATCCGTAAGGCTGGGTTTGATACTCACCGTTCTGCCAATCGGGCGCACCGCGGATGGCATCGATGACGATCCGACGCCAGATGCGGTTACGGCCGGAAATCTGGGTCGGCAAACTCGCCAGCGGCATCAAGGCGTCCATGAAATCGGGATATACCTCGCCCCATAGCCACGTGTGCATGCCGCCCATCGAGGTTCCCATGACGAGCCGCAGATGATTCACTCCCAGCCCGTCCGCCACGAGCCGGCGTTCCGCTTCAATCATGTCGAGATAACCGTAGCGCGGGAATTTCGCGTGCAACCCATCGCTTGGCTTGCTGGATTGGCCATGGCCAATGCAGTCCGGGAGGATCACAAAATACCGCGTCACGTCGAGCGGCTGACCTTTGCCAAAGAGTTCGTCGCAAAATTCACTGCGAAAAAATTGCAGGCCATCGCCGGTGGTGCCGTGGACGATGATTACGGCGTTGCGAACCTG
>DASZPR010000726.1:0-3224 GCA_035550235.1 Verrucomicrobiia bacterium
TTCTGCGTGTTGGAAAATTGCGTAAAATCCTGGGGAAGGGCGGATTCTGAATGACTCGAGTCCATAATCAAGCGGCGGTGCTAAATGAGCGATAGCGAAAATTTGTTTTTTCCAAGTTCAAGTTCAAGTTTTTTGCCGAAAATCGACAAATCTCGAGGGAAAGGAAGCAACCCAAGTGCCACGGACGCAGCGCCCGGAATTGTTAATGAAACGAAATAACGGTTAACGTTTATCGGCAAAGATTGCCCGGGATGGGCAACAAAGTCCCACCTGCTTTACTTTCTGATTGGTAAGCCGGCAAAAGACCGCTAAGGCACCGGCTCGACAACCACCTCCACCAATCCAAGGTCCGGATGGGCGATCTTTTGAAACGCCGCCCGTCCAAGGTCAATTACACGACCTTGTTGCACGAGGCGTTTGGCCGGACCGCGGTCGGTGATGGTCACCAGCACGCTGCGCGGTTCGAAGTCAGGCGAATGGATCGTCACCCGCACCCGTGTGCCCAGGGGATAAAACCACGACGCCGCCGTCAGTTTATCCGGGTTGAACTTCTTCCCGTTCGCCATCAGTTTACCCCGGTCGGCTTCGCCGTACCAGGACGCGAGTCCCTTTCGCGGGACGGTTGTGAGCTCGGCACGCGCCGCCTGGGTCATCATCGACACCAAAGCGCCGCAACTGAGCAGAAGAGTGGCAAATCGGTAGCTCTTCTGTTTCATCGACCGGTAATGTGCTGGACACCTCGTTGGACCGCCACTGGGGCATTTCCCGCAACTATTCCAGCATCGTTTTACCCGGGCGTGGGGCGGTTTCCTCCTGAGGCATAAGGTGTTCGCCCACTTCAAAGCGCTGTCCCGCTGCCTACGATGAACTGGTCGTGAATAAAGAAAATTCCATGTCCACGCCGCCCTTGGTTTCCATCGGCATCATTGCCTGGAACGAGGAAGTTGGCATCGGCGCGATGCTCGAGTCCGTTTTTCAACAATCCTTGTTCGCCGAACTCGGCCGGCGCGGCCAACGCTGTGAAATTCTTTGTGTCACCAACGGTTGCACGGATCGCACGCCGGAAGTGGTCGCCAAAATTTTCGAACGCCAAAGCGGGAATCATCCGGATGCCGCGCACTTTTCCTGCCGTGTCATGAATGTGGCCCAGCGCGGCAAGATCAACGCCTGGAATCGCTTCGTGCACGTGTTCTCCGCCCGCGATGCAAAATACCTGTTCCTGATGGACGCGGATATTTTGATTCACCCGCGCGAAACGCTTTGGAATATGGTGAACACACTGGAGGAAAATCGCGAAGCCAGTGTGTCCGTGGATTTGCCGCTGAAGGATATTGCTTCCAAAGAACGAAAAACTCTTTGGGACCGAATGTCTCTCGGCGCGTCGCAAATGACCGGTTCGGCCAGCGCTCAGCTTTGCGGACAGCTTTATTGCATTCGCGCCGAAGTCGCCCGGAATATTTATTTGCCGAAAGATCTTTGCGCCTGCGACGACGGTTTCATCAAAGCTCTCGTCTGCACGGATTTTCTCTCGCACCAGGTTCGGCCTGAGCGGATCGTGGCCGCGGCGGACGCGGCGCACACCTTCGAGGCCTATGTCTCGCCCGCGGGAATTCTCAAGAACCAAAAACGCCAGATGATCGGCCAAACGATCGTTCACGTTCTCGTCGATAATTATTTGAACAACCTGCCGCTTTCCCAGCGCCTGAAACTCGCGGACGCTCTCACCGAAAAGGAGCGGCTGGATCCCGATTGGTTGAAACGCCTGATTGCCGAACACATCCGGCGCACGCGGTTCTGTTGGCGGCTTTATCCGGGCCTGCTCAGTCATCGTTTCAAACGGCTCGCGTCGTTGAATGGGGTGAAACGAATGGCCTGTTTTCCCGCGGCGCTCGCCGGGTTTTTGGTCGCCCTGGCGTCCAGTTTCATGGCTTACACGACGTTGAAAAAGGGTGCCACCGACTACTGGCCCCGCGCCGAACGCGGGCGCCTGAAAGAATTTGAACTAAAGCGTGCCCCCAGCGACGCCTGAGAATTCATTGCGAATTTTTTAGATGGAACGAAAAGATCAAATCGCACTGGCGTTGCTCCTGGGCGGCGCGGTTGGCGGAATCATCCTCACGAGCCTCTCGTATCGCATCCGCGACCTCTTCTTTTTCCTGATGGTCACCTTGTCAGCGGTGACGGAATACATCGACGTCAATTTCATCAGCAAAGAGTGGTATCGCGGCACGACCTGCGGAATTGAGATATCGCTGGTGGACGTGATTTCCTTGAGCGTTCTTTTTAGCACGCTCATCCGGCCACGCCCCGGGGAAAAACGCTGGTTTTGGCCATCCAGCTTCGGCCTGATGGTCTTTTATTTTCTATTCGCGTGTTTTTGCGTCGCCATCGCCGACCCGAAAATCTTCGGCATCTTCGAATTATCCAAAATGATCCGCGGGATGGTGATGTTTCTCGCCGCGGCATTCTATCTGCGCAGCGAACGCGAACTGCGCGTGTTTCTTTACGCCCTCGGCGCCATCGTTTGCTACGAAGGATGCAGCGCGCTCACCGAGCGCTATTTTTACCATATCCATCGCGTCTACGGCACGGTTGACGATTCCAACAGTCTCTCCATGTATTTCTGCACCACGGCTCCCGTGTTCGTCGCCGTCCTGACTTCGAAATGCTCCAAGTATCTCAAGGCACTCGGCGCGGTGGCGATCGCACTGGCGTTCCTCGGGGTCATCCTCACCATTTCCCGCGCCGGACTGATGGCTATTCTGATAATGCTCTTCGGTGCGGCGATCACCACCGTTTCGTTCCGCATCACCTGGCGCAAAGCACTCATCACGCTGGTGGTGGCGCTCGGGATGACGGCCGCCTTGGGCAAAGCCTGGAAAACCATCGGCGCGCGATTCGCCGGCGACAGCTTGAAAAACGAATATTCCTCCAAGCACGAACAAAATCGCGGCTATTACATTCGCATCGCCGCGGCCATCGCGGAGGATTCCTGGTTCGGCGTCGGGCCAAACAACTGGTCCTATTGGGTCAGCAACAAATACGGGCCCCGCCTCGGCTGGTATTTTGTTCCTTACGTCGGCACCGACGAAAAGCCCGGCCAGAAAGTGCCGCCGGGTCGCGACATCGACGACCCGCAAGCCGCGCCCGCTCACAGCCTCGCCGCCCTCACGATGGGCGAGATGGGGTGGGGTGGTCTGGCATTGCTGACGCTCCTCTGGGTC
>DASZPR010000727.1:0-6032 GCA_035550235.1 Verrucomicrobiia bacterium
GGCGTCAAGGTCTCGAACCTCGCCGCTGCGCTCGCGCAGGATTCCGTGTTGGTGGAAAAGCATCTTGGGCGCTATGCGGTGGGCGAAGGGAATGCCTTTGCGGCTTTGAACCAGGCGTTCTTCTCCGACGGCGCATTCATCTACGTGCCGAGCGGCGTCTCGGTGGTGGAACCGGTGCAGCTCATCTTTATTTCCACGGCGAAACAAGCGGGTGACACCATCCATCCGCGCAACCTCATCATCGCCGAGACGAACAGCAACCTGACCGTGCTGGAAAGCTACCTGAGCACCGGCAACGCCGCTTATTTCACCAACGCCGTCACCGAAATCGTCGCCCGCGACAATGCCCGCATCGAGCACGTGAAATATCAGGATGAATCCGCGGATGCGTATCACATCGCGACGATTCAAGGGCAATTCGGCCGCACCAGCCATGTGAACGTCCATTCGTTCGCCATTGGCGCCAAACTTTCACGCAATAACATCCGCGCCAAGCTGGCCGGCGAGGGTCTCGAGTGCATTTTGAACGGTCTTTACCTCACGAAAGACGAGCAACTCGCCGATCATCACATGATTGTCGAGCACGCGCAGCCGCATTGCGCCAGCCACGAATATTTCAACGGTATCCTCGACGACAAATCGAAGGGCGTGTTCCATGGACGCATTCTCGTCCGGCAAATCGCTCAAAAAACGGACGCCAAGCAGACGAACAAAAATTTGCTGCTTTCTGATGACGCGACGGCGGACACCAAGCCGCAATTGGAGATTTACGCCGACGACGTGAAATGCACGCATGGCGCGACCATCGGCCAGTTGAACGACGAATCCATTTTTTATCTTCGCTCACGCGGTATCGGCACCGAGACCGCGCGCCGCATGTTGATTCATGCGTTCGCCGGCGAAATCATCGAGCGCATCCAATGCGAAGGCGCCCGCGAGGAACTCGACAAAATTGTGTGGGACCGCATTGAGGCGAATCCACATGTCGCAAAGCCGACATGAAAGCTCCAAATTCCAAGCTCCGAGCTCCACAGAAACCCCAAGCTCCAAACAGTGGCACTTCGGGTAGATCATCTGTTTGGTGTTTGAGATTTGGTGCTTCTCTGGAGCTTGGTGCTTGGTGCTTGGTGCTTCAAAATGCGGAGCTTTAAGATGTTCGACGACCTAAACGATCTTTATCAGCAGGTCATCCTGGACCACTGCAAGAACCCGCGCAATTTTCACGAAGCGCCCGCGGCCACTTGCTCCGCCCAGGGCCACAACCCTCTGTGCGGCGACCAGTTGAAATTGTTCCTCACGCTGGAAGGCGATAAAATCGCCGACGCCAGCTTCGTCGGTTCCGGCTGTTGCATTTCCAAAGCCTCGGCGTCCCTATTGACCGACAACGTCAAAGGCAAATCGAAGGCTGAAGTTCAAAAGATGTTCGATCTCGTCCACGAAATGGTAATGTCGGGCAAAGTGAACGGCGACGTGGGCAAGCTGGCGGTGTTCGCCGGCGTCCACAAATATCCGGCGCGCGTGAAATGCGCGATTCTTTCGTGGCACGCGTTGATGGCGGCGCTCAAGGGCGAAGGTCAACAGCCGGTGAGTACCGAATCGGAAAACGCCTGAGCCGGCGACAGACCAGTTGGTAGTTCCGCGTTTGCGCGGTCCGGCTGTTGCGATCGCGCTGCGTGCAGGCGGAACTACAAACTGGCAAAGACCTGAAATCGGTTTATTTTGGCATTATGCATGGCAACTCAGAACCAGTCACATTGAGCCGCGACGTGGATGCGTCGGTCATTCCCATTGGCACCAAGGTCACGCTGCAAAAAGGCGAACAGGCGACCATCACCCAATCGCTCGGCGGCAGCTACACCGTGGTCGTGAACGGCAACATGTTCCGCATCGAAGGCAAGGATGCCGATGCGCTCGGCATGGAAGTCTCCCAGAAAAAAACCGGCACAGCTTCGGGGCCGGTGACGCAGGAGCAAATCGAAAAGGAAATCTGGAACCAATTGCGCACGTGCTATGATCCGGAAATCCCCGTGAACGTCGTTGACCTCGGCTTGATTTACGATTGCCATATCGAACCGATGGCCGAGAGCAGCTATCGGGTCGGCGTGAAGATGACCTTGACCGCGCCCGGTTGCGGCATGGGCCCGGTGTTGCAGCAGGACGTGCAAAATAAATTGTTGAGCCTCGAATCAGTGGATGACGTGGCGGTGGAACTCGTCTGGGACCCGCCGTGGAACCAGAGCATGTTGAGCGAAGCCGCGAAGCTGCAGTTGGGACTCATGTAAATTTTCATAAGGAAAGCAGGAAGCAAGGAATTGAATTCCTGAATTCCTGCTTTCTTTATTGCTTACTAAAATGACTGACTGGAAGACATTGCGGAAAGATTTTCCCATTCTGGACCAAAAGGTTCATGGGCAGCCGCTGATTTATTTCGACAACGCCGCGACCTCGCAAAAACCGCGCGCGGTCATCGACGCGCTGGTGCATTACTACGAGTGCGACAACGCGAACGTCCATCGCGGCATCCATGAATTGAGCAACCGCGCGACGAATGCCTTCGAAGCCGCCCGCACGCGCACCGCGAAATTTCTCAACGCCCGCAGCGCCGATGAAATCGTCTTTGTCCGCGGCACCACGGAGGGCGTGAATCTCGTGGCCTCCAGTTGGGGCAATCAGAACGTCAAAGCCGGCGACGTCATTTTGCTCACCGAGATGGAGCATCACAGCAATCTCGTTCCCTGGCAGTTGCTGGCGGAGCGCACCGGCGCCAAGCTGGCGTTTCTGCCGGTGACCGGCGACATCGGCCAGATCGACATGAACCGTGTGGATGAGTTGCTCACCTCGCGCGTCAAAATGTTCTCGATGGTGCACATTTCCAATTCGCTGGGGACCATCAACCCTGTGGTCGAACTCTGCGCTCGCGCGCGCAAGCTGGGTGTGACGACTTTCGTGGATGCCGCGCAAAGCGCCGGGCATCGTCCGCTTGATGTGCAGGAAATTGGTTGCGATTTTCTCGCTTTGTCGGGCCACAAAATGTGCGGCCCCACCGGCATCGGGGCGCTCTATGGCCGCCAGGAAATTCTGGAAAAAATGCCGCCTGACCAGGGCGGCGGTGAAATGATCCTGAGCGTGGAATACCAGAAAAGCACGTGGAAACACGCCCCGCACAAATTCGAGGCCGGCACACCGGACATCGCCGGTGCCATTGGCCTGGGCGTTGCCATGGACTATCTCGACGCAATTGGCCGCGATAAAATTGCTGAACACGATCTTGAGCTTGGCGCGTACGCATTTGCAAAACTGTCAGATCTGAAAAAGATCCGGCTCTTTGGCCCGCACGTGGGCCGCGCCGGCTTGGTGAGCTTTCTCCTGAACGGCGTGCACGCGCACGACGTCACCGAACTTGCCAATCAAAAAGGCATCGCCTTGCGCGGCGGCCATCATTGCACGCAACCGTTGATGCACAAACTCGGCGTTGAATCCACCTCGCGCGCCAGCTTCTATTTCTACAACACCACGGAAGAAATCGACCGGCTCGTTGAGGTGTTGAAGGAGATCCAGAAGTTTTTTGGGGAGTAAAGTTGGCGGCAATGCGGCTTGCTGCAATGCATTCCGAGGAGTAGAATCAAACCATGAAAGCCGTGTCCATTCAGGAGGCCGAAGGGCAGCTTCGCGAATTATTTGCACAGGCATGTCGCGGCGAAACAATCGTGCTGACGGACGGCCAATTCCGAATGAAATTGTCACCTATTGTTTTGGATCCTGAAGAGGATAGTCCGGAATTGGAGGCAGAGTTGCTGAAGGCCGTTAACGGGCCACATTCCCCATATCGTGAAGGTGAATTGAGAGAAATTGCGGATCGTGCTTTACAGGAACATCGTGCGAAACGTTCGCAATGAAATTGTCCCTGCATCGTGCGGAACAATTCAATCTCGATTTCGATCAACAATATCGGTGGTATTTGAAGGAGGCAGGGGAGGCGGTGGCGGAGCGTTTTCTGCATGCGGTGGAAACGACACTCCGACTCTTGCTGCAACAACCAGAATTAGGACCCCGAAAGAATTTTAAAAATCCTGTACTGGCCGATATCCGTTTCTTCAGGGTTGAACGGCCCTTTGACAAAATACTGGTTTTTTATCGACATAGCTCAAAACAGATTTCTATTGAACGTCTTATGCACGGCTCCCGCGATTTGCCGCGGCGGTTGACCGAACCCCCCGGTGCCTAGCGCGGAAAGTCCTGCGCTTGCGAAGACGCTCAATTGCCGATTTAATCAACCGCGCAGATGAAGCAATATCACGATCTCCTCCGCCTCGTGCTCGATCACGGCAAGTTCAAGTCCGACCGCACTGGCACCGGCACGTATTCCGTCTTTGGCGCTCAGGCGCGGTTTCCGTTGCAAAATAATTTTCCGCTGCTCACCACGAAAAAGCTTCACGTTAAATCCATCATCTATGAGCTGCTCTGGTTTTTGCGCGGCGATACCAATATCAAATATCTCAATGAACACGGCGTGAGCATCTGGGATGAGTGGGCGGACGAAAACGGCAACCTCGGACGCATTTATGGCGCGCAATGGTCGGATTGGCGCACGCCGGATGGACGCTCGATCAATCAGGTCGACCAGGTCATCGAGCAGATCAAAAAAAATCCTGACAGCCGCCGCCACATCGTAAGCGCCTGGAATGCCGGCGAAATCGACCAGATGAACCTCGCGCCCTGCCACGCGTTATTTCAATTTTACGTGGTGGACGGAGAATTGAGTTGCCAGCTTTACCAGCGCAGCGCGGATTTATTTCTGGGCGTGCCGTTCAACATCGCGAGCTACGCGTTATTGACGATGATGGTTGCCCAGGTCTGCGATCTAAAGCCCGGTGAATTCATTCACACCTTCGGCGATCTGCATCTTTATTCGAATCATTTGGAGCAGGCGAAATTGCAGCTTTCCCGCGAGCCGCGCCCGTTGCCGACCATGAAAATTAATCCCGTCGTAAAGAACATTCACGACTTTAAGTTCGAGGATTTTCAACTCGAGGGCTATGACCCGCATCCGGGGATTAAAGCGCCGATTGCAGTGTAGGCGAATTCACTTTTTGAAAATCCGGGTAACCATCCAATCATTACCCGGTGCAACGGAGACGACTTCGCATTTCATCGTGGCGGTGTCTTTGTATTTCTCGCTCATGTTCACCTTTTCCGTCTTGGAACCGATGATGAAATCACCGTTCGGCATCATCGAGAAATTCCATTGATGCAGCCCAAGATATTGCTCGTGCTCGGCTTCGTTTTGCCGGTGCTCCATCAAGACATAACATCCTTTGGCCACGATTTCGATCATCTGCAAAACCGCGTGTTCCGGGCTGTAGGAATGGTCGATGCAGTTGCGGGCAAAAACGAGGTCAAACGAATTGGACTCAAACTTCTTGGTTAAATCCTCAGCGGCAGCCTCCAACGTCCGCACCGGCGGCGAGATTTTATATTTCTCGATGATTTTATCATACTCGAGCGCAAGCGGATCGACAGCCATGAGGTCGATTTTTTTGCCGTCATGAATCTTGCCGAGGTAGGTGAGTGGTCCGGCGCCGACATCGAGAATTTTGGCGTTTCTTTCCGGAGGCAACAATGCGGCGGGCCGCGGTTGCAGCGGAGCGTCGGGATCCATCCGGCGTTTGTATTCTTCGCTCCACTTGCCGCCCTGGGTGCGAATGTATTCGTCCCAGAACTGCAATTCATGTTGAATTCCAGCGCGCCAGGCAACTTCGCCGCTTTGGATGATTTCTCCCATAAACGTTTTTGGTCGTGGGCAGCCACTATCGGCAATGAAATAAAGGCGGGCAAGCAAAAGTACCTTGCCCTGAAATCTCGACACCGCGATTGACGAACGGCAAATCCCCCTTCAGCCTGAACACAATGAAACACTTCAAAGCCATCGCCGCGATGTCGCTCAACCGTGTCATTGGCGCGGGCAACAAAATCCCGTGGCACCTGCCGGAGGATTTCAAGTGGTTCAAGCAACTTACCACGGGCAATGTCAT
>DASZPR010000728.1:0-3065 GCA_035550235.1 Verrucomicrobiia bacterium
CCTTCGGAAAATCCTTCGACGGCTTACAACCCATTTCAGAAGCCGGAGTGCTGAGAATCTTCATTCTCATTTCCCGCATCATCTCAGCGGGACTCTTTGTCGAAGGATTATTTGTCTGCGACATGGCACCCAACGGTAAACCCATCAATATGACGGCGAACAGAATGGCACGCATTTATGCCAATTCAATCAACCGGGGCATGTTCGAGGGTTCGGCGAACTGGCTTCTGACTTTGGCGATGATGTTTTCGACGGTGATGCCGTGGCGCTTGCGCAGTTCGTCCTGGGTCGAGGCGTGCTCGATGAATTGGTCAGGCCAACCAATGCGCACCAGGGGGGTGTTCACGGCTTTTTCGCTGAATAATTCGAGGACGGCGGAGCCGTAGCCGCCAGCGAGGGCATGGTCTTCCAGCGTGACGACAATGTCAGCGGCTTTGCCGAAGAATTCATGCGCGCCGGCGTCCAGTGGTTTCGTGAAGCGCGGGTTAATGACGGCGCAGTCAAAGCCTTCGTTGGTCAATTGGGCGGCGGCTTTGCGGGCCATGGAGTTGAGGTTGCCCAAACCGAAGAGCGCGACTTTGCGTTTGCCGGTATTGGAAAAATTCTGGATGACTTCGGCCTTGCCGATTTCGAGCAGCTTGGGCTGGTCCTTGATCGGGACGCCTTCCGCGGTGCCGCGTGGGTAGCGGATGAACGTGGGATGATTTTCGTGCGAGGCGGTGAACATCATGTCCACCAATTCGTCCTCATCCTTCGGCGCCATGGCAATCACGTTCGGGAGACAGCGCAGGTAGGCGATGTCGAACAGGCCGTGATGCGTGGGGCCGTCGTTCGCGGACAAGCCGGCGCGGTCCATGCAGAAAATCACGGGGAGGTCCTGGAGACAGACATCGTGGTGAATGCAATCGTAGGCGCGTTGGAGGAAGGTCGAGTAAATGGCGACCACGGGATGGAGACCCATCGTGGCCATGCCCGCCGCGAAAATAACCGCGTGCTCTTCAGCGATGCCGACATCGTAATAACGATCCGGCATGGCTTTCTCGAGGTGCTTCAAGCCGGTGCCGCTGGGCATGGCGGCGGTGATGCCGACGAGCGTGTTGTCTTTCTGGCAAAGTTTCACGAGCGTCTGGCCCATGACGTCCTGATAATTCGGCGGCGAACCGGCTTTGGCGGGCGGAGAATCGCCGGTGCGAATGTCGTACGGGCCGGTGCCGTGGAATTTTTCCGGGGATTTCAGGGCGGCGTCGAAGCCCTTGCCTTTTTGCGTCAGGATGTGGATGACGATCGGATGATCGCAGGTCTTGGCAAATTCCAGCGTGCTGATGAGCAATGGCAAATCGTGGCCGTCGATGGGGCCGAGATAACGCACGCCCATTTCCTCGAATAAAATCGGGCTGCCGAATCCGCCGCGGCCATCGGAATCGATAGTGGCGTTCGTCTGGCGCAGGCCGACGTCATTGATGGCGCCTTTGAAACCCTCCTCAGCTTTGTGCGCGAGTTTCAGGGCCAGTTCGCCCTTGGGCAAGCGGCGCAGGAAGCTCTGAAAATCCTTCGCGAGTTTATTATACGACGGATGCGTGATGAGTTTGTTGAGGTAATTCGCAATCGCACCGACGTTCTTGGCAATGCTCCACTCGTTGTCGTTGAGGATGCCAATAAATTTTTTGGTCGTATGGCCGATGTTGTTGAGCGCTTCGAAGGAAACGCCGTTGGTCAACGCGGCGTCGCCGAAGATGCAGACGACGTTTTCGCTGGTGCCTTTTTTGTCGCGCGCGGCGGCCATGCCGAGGGCGGCGGAGAGCGCGGTGCCCGCGTGACCGGCCCCGTAGCAATCGTGCGGGCTTTCGGTGCGCAACGCGAAGCCGTTCAGGCCGTCGGTGGTGCGAATGGTGTGAAAGCGGTCTTTGCGGCCGGTGAGCAGCTTGTGAACGTAGACCTGGTGGCTGACGTCCCAGACGAATTTATCCTTGGGTGTCTCGAAGACGCGGTGCAAGGCGAGGGTCAATTCGACTACGCCGAGATTCGGTCCGAGATGGCCACCGTTCTTGGCGAGCACCGTGATCAACTCATAACGAATTTCTTCGCCGAGCTGGCGGAGCTGGTCAAGCGACAGTTGCTTGACGTACTTGGGCTGATCAACCTTTTCCAGGATACCACTCATATTTTATTCTTCTGATAATTCCGGCGGCGCAGGTTTTAGTTTGAGTTCACCCGCAGCATTTTTTTCCAACTGTTCGATTTTGACTTCTGCCTCAGAGAGCCGGGTCCGACAGATTTGGGCCAATTGCGTGCCCTCTTCGTACTTCGCCAAAAGCGTCTCCAACGGCAAATCCTCGGATTCCATTGCTTCCACAATGGTTTCAAGCTTTTTCAGGGCTTCTTCGAATGGGACGTTGCCGTTTTTGGCCGCTTCACTGGGCCGGGCGGACTTCGACATGGCAGAAATTTAGGTGAAACCCAGCGTTTCGTCTAGTTTTGAGTGAGAGGCCTAAATCAGAAGGAAACGAATCGACGCGCGCGGTTCGACCCTGCTCGTGTGTTGTCCTACAACCCACGATTGGAATCTCGCCTATGAGCCGGTTCCTTCTCCCCTACTTTGATTTCAGTTCACGCATCGTGCGTCTGGCCATTTGTCTGACATCGTCGCTGGGGTCGTTGTCTGCCAACGGAGCGATAGCCTCGATGGCATCGCGTCGGCCCATCCAACGCAGTCCATTCACTGCCGATTCACGCACGTTGGCTTCACTGTCATGGAGCAACTCGACAAGTCGCCCGTACGCCTTTGCGTCTCCTATTCGCCCCAACGTGACGGCTGCCTGCGCGCGGACCCGGGGGGTTTCGTCCCGCGTAGCCAGAAGCAGTGGCTGCACAGCAGCCGGATTCTGACAACCGTCAAGAGCATAGGCTGCGTTCTCCCGAACTGCGGCATTACTACTCGTCAGAAGTGAGATGATACGTTGAACCGGAATACTGTCATTGAAGTAACTGGTATCCTTCAAGGCCTCTAATACGACACTGGCAGAGGGATCACCCAGCGCGTCGTACAAAAGTGAAGAGGCAGTTTT
>DASZPR010000729.1:0-4060 GCA_035550235.1 Verrucomicrobiia bacterium
ATCACCGACTGCACTTTTGTCCGCGGCATGGGCGCGCTCTCGCTCGGCACCGAAGCGACGGTCATTCGGGACGTCGAATTCAAGAACAGCACTGTTCGAGGCAACATCCCCATGCTGCGCATCAAACTCCGCCCCGACACCGCCGGCCAGGACTACGCGAATGTGCACGTGCACGATATCAAACTGGACGGCCGCGGTCGCATCTTAAGCCTCGAACCCACGCACGGAACAAAAGTTGCCCCCGAGAAAGCCGCCAAGGGTAAAATCAGTAACATCACTGTTGAAAATATAACGGGCAACTTTGGTTCGTTTGGCAGATTCAGCGGAGCGATAACCGACGTTCGCGATGTCACGCTAAGAAATATCGACGTCAAAGTCTCGGGCGATGCAAACCTCGATACCAACAGCGTCGTTAATTTGAAAATCGAGAAGGTAAACGTCACTGCCGTTCCGCAGGCCGCGAATCCTTAAAGAAAATTGCGCCCGGCGCAACGACCGACGCGCCTTGCTCGTTAGAAGAAGCACCAGGGCATGCTGCTGCTCTGGGGCTGATATCGAGGCAGCATCTCCTTGAAACGCCTCCATCCCACGTGGCCGTCCAGGTAAAGGAGATTGCCGCCGACGGCATTATTTCCTTCCCGATGGGCAGGCTTGTAAGCACCCCCGTATAACGCGGGAACATTGCTGCTGGGAATGACGAAATTATAAGGCGCCGTTTGCGTCAGGGACATCGTTTCGTCCGCCACCAGGACCGCTTCAGTTGGCCGATTGGTATCGCTCAGTTTGCCGATGAAAAAACAGCCGTTTATTCCGACTCGATTGTCGGTGGCCGCGCGTTTGTTGAAAAACATATAACCCAGCACTCGCCGGCCAGTGGTGAAGTTCCACCAATTAGTTTCGCTGCCGTTGATGATGGCCAGCGTGCCGGGGCAATAGAACACCTTGGGATTCTGCAACCCGGCATTCTGGAACAAATCCACATCGACTATGGTCATGTCATGCGGCCAATCGCCACTAAGCGTCTGCTGCGGCAGATTATTATTGTTCTCGTTGACATAAACCATGGAAGCAATCCCAATTTGCCGGGTATTGTTCAGGCAGGAAGCCCGCATTGCGCGCTCCTTGGCCTTGGCCAAAGCCGGCAATAATATTGCTGCCAGAATGGCGATGACGGCGATGACCACCAGCAGTTCGATTAGGGTGAAAGCCTTTTTTGTCGACATAACTTCGTTTTGGATTCTCCCAGAAAACAAGTCACCGACGATATCGCCATTAATGATGATGGTCCGTCAGAAGAGCAGGAGGAAAACCGGCGAACTTGGTGCATCCGACAGGAGTCGAACCTGTAACCTTCTGATCCGAAGTCAGAAGCTCTATCCAATTGAGCTACGGATGCGCAAAGTGTTTTGAGTTTCGCGTTCCGCGTTTTGAGTTGAACCACGCTGCCTGAACTCGAAACTCGAACTTTGAGGATGGGGTGGCCGACGGGACTCGAACCCGCAACAGCCAGAACCACAATCTGGGGCTCTACCATTGAGCTACGGCCACCAATCGCGAACACACTAGATTTCCGCACGCCCAACGTCAAGTTCAGCCGCGAGAAATCGACACTTTTCGCTGGGAAACGCCAAATGTGGAAACCCGCCCTTCTCACATCGGCGGCTAAATATTTCGATATTTCACAGGCTTTCAACGGCTTCCATTTAACACTCCTCACCGGCGGTCGCCGCTTGTCACTTAGCATCAACCACTTTAAAATCGTGGCATGGGCGCCCTCGAAGCGAGCAAACCGTTCCGCAATCTCAACCCGGTTGAGCAGGAGGCGTTGCGAAAAATCGCGGTGGAGAAGACTTTTTCCGCCGGGACCGAAATTTTCAAAGAAGGTGATTCCGGGGATGGAATTTACGTCGTGAAGGATGGCGCGGTGGAAATCTCCGTTTCCATGAGCCAAAGCGTGCAGCGCGTTTTTGCCAGGCTCGGCCCCGGCGAAATGTTCGGCGAAATGGCGGTGCTGGAAGTAAAACCGCGTTCGGCCACGGCGATCGCCCCCGCGGATACCCAGGTTTATTTTATCCCACGGGAGGAATTGCTCATCATGCTGGGGGGTTCCCCTGCGCTATCGCTCGAACTACTCCGCGAAATCAGCCAGCGCCTGCGTGAGTTTAATCGCCGTTACATCGACGAAACCATCCAGGCGGAACGGCTCGCGGTTATTGGCCGTTTCGCTCGCTCCATTATTCACGATTTGAAGAATCCGCTCAGCATCATCAGCATGAGCGCCGAATTGATCGCGATGCAACCGGCGAAGGCGGAGTTGCGCGAAACCGCCCAACTGCGCATCCGCAAACAGGTCGAGCGCATCGGCGATTTGATCGGCGATATCCTCGATTTCACCAATGGCTCCAAGGCGCGCACGCTGGTCGGCAATACGAATTACGCCGCCTTCGTCCAATCGGTGCTGGAGGAAATCCGATCGGATGCGGAAATGCGCCGCGTCACTCTTGAAGCGCAAACGCCGCCTTCGATTGCCCTGCCCATCGATCCCAAACGCGTACGCCGCGTGTTTCACAATCTGGTTCACAACGCAATCGACGCCATGCCGGGCGGCGGAAAAGTGTTCGTGCGTTTTCTCACGGAGAAAAATGAATTGATCACTGAGATCGAAGACACGGGCTCGGGCATCGCGCCGGAGATTGCTTCCTCACTTTTCGAAGCGTTTGCCACCTTTGGCAAAGAACACGGAACTGGCCTGGGGTTGTCGATTTGCAAAAAGATCATCGAAGATCACGGCGGTCGGATTTGGGCGCGGAACGAGCCGGGCCGGGGCGCGGTTTTCGCGTTTGCCCTGCCGATGGAAAAGACTATGGGAGTCAAATAAGTAACCGGTTAAATAAAGTTAAATAAGTTTGAGAACCGTCGTGACATCTCTATTTAACTCATTTAACTGATTTAACTTGTTTAACCAACAATCATGAACCGCATCCGGCTTCTTCCTGACCACGTGGCCAACCAAATCGCCGCCGGCGAAGTGGTGGAGCGCCCGGCCAGCGTCGTAAAGGAGTTGGTGGAAAATGCCCTCGACGCGCAATCGACGCGCATCACGGTGGAAATCCAAGCCGGCGGACGCAGTCTGGTGAAGGTCACCGACGACGGTATCGGCATGAGCCGTGACGACGCGCTGCTCTCGCTGGAGCGCCATGCCACCAGTAAGATTCAGCGCGCCGAAGACCTGGCGGCCATCGCCACGATGGGGTTTCGCGGAGAAGCGTTGCCAAGCATTGCGAGCGTGAGCCGGTTCACGCTGACCACGCGCGAACGCGTTGGAGACTCGCCAGAGGCGACACAAATTGTCATCCACGGCGGAAAAATTCTCGAAGTGAAAGCCGCCGGCAGCGCTCCGGGGACGACGATTGAGGTGCGCCAGATTTTTTTCAACCTGCCCGCGCGCCGGAAATTTTTGCGGACGGAAGAGACTGAGGCGGCGCACATCCAGCATTACCTGACGCTGGCGGCGATGGCCTATCCGGAAGTCGGATTCACGTTCCTGAAAGACGGACGGATGGCGTGGCAATTGCCCGCGATAAAATCCGGCACTGAAATTTCCGAACGACTGCCGGCCTTGCGCGAGCGCTTGCGCGCGCTCTACGGCGGCGAACAGAAATTGTTGGCGGTGAATTTTACGGGCGCACTCACAACGCAAGTCGAACCGGAAGCGGGCGACAGTTTTGAAACCGCCACCTTCGCGCCCTCGACTCTCGACACTCGCCCCTCGACTTTCCGTCTCTGGGGCTTCATCGGCGCGCCGGGCGTCGCGCGGAGCACGCGCGAAGACCAGCATCTATTTGTGAATCGGCGGCCGGTGGAAAATCGCGGACTCAATTTCGCGCTCCTGGAAGGCTATCACACCGCGCTGATGAAGGGACGTTATCCCGTGTGCTGTTTGTTCCTGGAAATCGATCCGGCGGCGGTGGACGTGAATATTCATCCCGCCAAGCGCGAGGTGAAGTTTCATCGCGAGCGCGAGGTCCGGCAACTCACCGCGCAAGCCGTGCGCGAGACG
>DASZPR010000730.1:0-8694 GCA_035550235.1 Verrucomicrobiia bacterium
CCTGCAGAATGCTGTTCGTGCTGGTCCACCACATCACCACTTGCCCGCCGCTGGAATAGGCGTGGAACGGCGGTAACTCGTCGGTGACCACCGTCAAGTGGGGACGCAACGCCGGCGTGGCTACTTCTCGCTGCGAGAATATCAGGTAATTTCCGTCATAAGACACCAATGCAAGGCCGTTGTTGGGGGATACCTGTGTGACCCACTCCTGCACCAACTTTGTAACATCCCAGGTTATTGGCTGGTTGTTCGTCGCCGACGCGGTCGAAACAGCGTACGGCTGGCCATTCGTGCCAACGAAATCGCCGCCATTGGTGCCCCACGCATGCGTCGCATCCCGATTAAGCCAGGTCAGACCGGTTTCAGTCCAGGGCGACAACACCCGGTAGATTTCCATGGGCTTGTGGACGCTGTTGTCGCCATAACTCGTGCCTGCGGTCAACGTGAGCGTAGCGGATCCAACCTGTTCATTCGCGATCGACGACAGGTCAAATTGGATGAAGGTCCGCTGAGTATTTCCAGAACTTGAGGCGAAGTAAACAGACAGAATGTCTGCGCTATAGTTCACCGCCTGATCGCCCGGAAGATTGATTACCCGTGCGTCCGCGACAGGTTCAAACGAATAAGTCGCCGCCATCGCTTTCGTTAACGCGGCCAATACAGCCACCGCGACAAAAAATATCGCGCCAATTTTCATAATATTGGTGAGGAGTCGCGAGAATACGCTCACCAAAAAGGGCCGTCAATAACGCGATGCGCGGACGCAAGATCGCCCGCGCCATCAAGCGCGCCGCTCTTTGATCGCCGCCAAAATGTCCGCGATGACTTCGCCTTTGGGCTTCGCGCCGATGTTGCCTTTGCCGTGCAGGCGGACCGAAACGTTTCCGGCGTCCATGTCGCGGCCACCGATGACGAGCATGGTGTGGACTTTGGCTTCTTCAGCTTCGGCGATTTTGGCTTTGATGGGGTTATTGCTGAAATCGGTTTCGCAGCGAACGAAGTTTCCGCGGAGTTCCTGCGCGATGGCTTTGGCGTAATTCACCAGCGGCTCTTCTTCGCCAAGGGTCATCACGCGCACCTGCTCGGGCGCGAGCCAGAGCGGAAAGTTGCCGGCGTAATGCTCAATCAAAAAGCCGATGAACCGCTCGTGTGTGCCAAGCGGCGCGCGATGGATGCACAGCGGGGTCTTTTCGGTGTTATCGCGGTCGCGATAGGTGAGGCCGAATTTGGCGGGCACGGCGAAATCCACCTGGTTGGTCGCGAGTGTGAATTCGCGGCCGATGACGCTCCAAACCTGCACGTCGATTTTCGGGCCATAAAATGCCGCCTCATTCTCCACCCGAACGTAATTGATTTTTGAATCGATCAAAACCTTTTCGACCATCTCTTCGGTCTTTTTCCAGAGCTCGGGCTCGTTGACATATTTTTTACCGAGACCTTCTTTCGAATGTGTGCTGAAACGCATGACGTATTTCTCGATTCCGAAAATCTTGAAATACTTCAGATACATCTCATTTACCGCGTTGAACTCGGATGCGAACTGTTCTTCAGTGCAATAAATGTGCGCGTCGTTCATGTTGAGCGAGCGCACGCGCATGAGGCCGAATAACTCGCCAGATTGCTCGTAACGATAGCAGGTGCCGTATTCCGCGAGGCGCAACGGGAGGTCGCGATAGCTTTTGGGCTCGGCGGCGTAGACGCGATGGTGGTGAGGGCAGTTCATCGCTTTGAGGTAGTAGCGCTCTGAAGGTGGCAAGTACGTTTCTTCCACGCCAAGCAGAAATTGTTTTCGGCAGATCTCGTCAAGAGACTTTCTATCTGCTTCGGGCAAACGTTCGAATAAATCCCCAATCGACTCGAGGGACTCGCCCTTTTTAGGAAGAAAAGCAGCGTACTTTTCACGCGCCACCTCATGAAACGCTCGGATGTTCTCTGCTTCTTGACCCGGCAGAACTCGGTTGTCTCCTTCCTCACGCATTTCCATCGGCGGAAACATACTCTCCGCGTAATACGGCAAGTGGCCCGAAGTCTTGTACATCTTCTCCCGCGCCAAATGCGGAGTCTTCACCCGCACATACCCAGCGGCGAATTCAGTTTCCTTCGCCAGTTTTTCCAATTCTTCGACCAGCGCGGTTCCTTTGGGGAGCCATAACGGCAGGCCCGGACCGACGTATTCGGTGTCGATGGCGAAGAGGCCCATCTCGGTGCCGATTTTGCGATGGTCGCGGCGCTTCGCCTCTTCGAGCATCTTGAAATATTCCTCCATCGCGGTCTTGTTCTTGAACGCGGTGCCGTAGATGCGCTGGAGCTGCGGGTTTTTTTCGTCGCCCTTGTAATACGCGCTCGCCACGGTGGTGAGCTTGTAGGCGCCGATGTTGCCGGTGCGCATCACGTGCGGCCCGGCGCAGAGGTCGATGAAATCGCCGTTCTTGTAATAGGTAATCTGCTCGCCTTCGGGAATCGCTTCGAGGTTGCCGAGCTTGAACTTGCTGGGGTTGCCGGGGCGCTCGGTCAATCCGCCGAGCCGCCCGCTCTCGGAATCCTTGATGGCCTGCTCGCGAGTGACGACGATTTTTTCGAAGACGTTGTTCGCCTTGATTTCCTTTTTCATCTCTTCTTCGATTTTCGGGAAATCTTCGGGCGAGATGCGGTGTTTCAAGTCGACGTCGTAATAGAAACCGTTTTCGACCGGCGGCCCGGCGGCGAATTGCGCGTCCGGCCACAAGCGCAGGATGGCGGTGGCGAGCACGTGCGCCGCCGAATGGCGGATGCGTTCCATCTCGGTCATCTTCGCGCGGTCGTCTAAACTTTTGCGTTCCTTCGATTGTTCGTTTTCGTCTGCCATAAAATCATTTCTTCGTAGGAGCCGACGTGAGGAGGCTCAAACTTTTTTAATCAGAGACTCGTCACCTCGTCTCCTACATTTCATCGCCGTTTGCTATCCCCGTGGCACACCATATCGATCACCACCGTGCTCGCGAGGAGCAACACATCGTCCTGGCCGTCGGCGATGTCCACGCCGTAAGTGTCCGACCAGGCGAACCAGCGTTTGGATATCTCGGCGACCTGGCCGACGCCCTGGCGCGAGAACGTATATTCCATGTCCATGAAATCACCTTGCGCTTCGTAATCATTTGGACCCGGCACGTCCACAGTGAAACGGCAGCGGAACAGGGTGAACAATTCTTTCTTCACGACCGCGGCCAGCGCGCCATTGCGATAAATCTCGTAAGTCGGTCCCCAGGAAAAAACTTTCTGCTGGATGAACGCCAGTTCATTGCGTTGCATGTCCTGGAAGGAAAGTTTCGCGCCAAAACTGAACGCTTTGCCGTCGACGAAAAAAACATCCTGCCCGGCTTCGTTTTTGATGGCGAAGTCGTCTCCCCAACAAAACAGCTTTTGCTTCATTACGTAGCGCATGGCGGTGAGAGGTTAGTGGTTTTAGGTCGATGGTAAATAAAAACGCCTCGAACTTTGAGTGCGAGGCGTCTGCGTCCATCCCGATTTGGGAAGGACGCTAAATCGTCGTCGTTGTATTGAGGCCAACCAACATGCGGGAAAGGTAATGAAAATAGGGAAGATTGGCAAATCGCAATTTTCCCGGCCCAATGGCTATCCAACGGGTATTCCCATCAGCCCCGTTTGGATGCCTTGCGGCGGCGCCAGGCCGCATAGCATACCGGAGCGAGAAACACAAAGGCTACGGGCGCCGGTTCCGGGACAGGGCTGGCATCAACGCTGAACATGCCGATGTTCGGACTCGTCGACCAGCTTGTGCCCCCATCATTGCTTTGTAGACCATTGTCGCCGATGGACCAATTGCCTGTTTGCGCTGGCGAAGCCGTGGCGAACCAAACCGGCACGGTTCCGGAACCAGAGACTGTCAACCAGTAGGTGGTATCGGGCGCGAGCGTAAGGGTAGTGGAATTAAACGTCTTGTTTCCGCCGGAAGAGAATGTCAGCGGCGTGAACGTCTCCAATGCCGAGCCGGTTGGGGCGCCCGACGCATCTGCGAACAAGCTGAGAGTGACGGTTACGCTGCTGGATAAAGGTGAATCCAATGAAAGAGTCACTGAATTCAATGTGTAGCTCGAATTGTCAGTGGTAAACGATGAGCCCAACTGGAGGCTTGAGCTGAAGTTCTGCGAGGCGGACCCGGGGTCTCCCAGGTTGCTCGTTACGGTAGCCGCGTGGCCAGGATTTCCAAAAAGTAGAAACGTGGCGATGACGAATAAAATGAGGCGAACCGTATGTGTTTTCTTCATGGATGTCCTTCTAGAATGTGAATATCAATACGCGGCGTTTTTCCTACGATTCATCGGCAAGGGCGGACAATCCTTAAGCTGTAAAGCGTTCAATGACCGAAGTTTCATACAAACTTATCAACGACCATATTCAACATTAGTTCGGATACAGCCCCCGTTTGAAAACCGTTGCATTAAGTAAACGAATTGTTACTCTGGCGCCGGAGAATCGCTCCATGGCTCCCGCAACCAAAACCGAAGCGCAACGCATCAAAGTGCTCTGGCAGTACGACGTGCTCGATACTGTGCCGGAAGAGGTGTTTGATGACCTGACGGAACTCGCGGCTCGCATTTGCGAGGCGCCCATAGCGCTGATCTCGCTCATCGACGAAAACCGCCAATGGTTCAAGGCGAAGGTGGGCGTGACGGTATCAGAAACTTCCCGCGATATTTCATTTTGCGCGCACGCGATCAAACAGCAGGATTTGTTCATCATTCCTGATGCCACCAAGGACGAACGTTTTGCCAGTAATCCTCTCGTGATTTCGGATCCGAAAATTCGCTTTTACGCCGGCGCGCCGTTGATTACGCCCGATGGCTATGCGCTGGGCACGTTATGCGTGATTGACAAGGTGCCGCGGGAATTGCGGCTGGAGCAAAAGCAGGCTCTGCGTGTCCTCGCGCGGCATGTGATGATGCAATTGGAACTTCGGCGTCATGCCAGGGAATTGCACGAGGCTCACCAAATCAAGGATGCGACGAAGGACGAACTATCCAGGGTCCAAGCCGAAAATGGGAAGCTCAAACGGAAGTTGGAAAAGTTGAAGAGCAAGCCGGCAGCAAAACGCACGAAAGTCTCCAAGAAGGCGAAGAAGAAATAATTTGGTGGGGCGAGACTCCGCCCTGACTTTTTCCACCAAAAGAGATAGAGCTCCATGGAGTCTCGCCCCACCTGATCAGACTAATTCCACCTTTGCAGCCGTCGACACCTGTCTCTCACCCACGAGTTCCGCACGTTTCTCGATGAATTGCGCCATGATGCTGACGGCGATTTCGGGGACGCTTTGCGAACGAATTTCGATGCCCACCGGGCACGCCACGCGCGCCATTTCCTCAGGGGTTGCGATTTTTTCCTCCGCGAAATGACCGAAGATCGTTCGCGCCTTGCGCGCGCTGCCGATCATGCCAAGAAACAAAAACGGTTTGTGGATCCAATCTTTCAGGACGAGCGCATCGTGGCGATGACCGCGCGTGACGATAAGCGCGAAGCTCGGCACATCCGGCAGCGGAAGCACGGCGAGCTTTTCCCATTCGCCAACTTTCAAGGAAACTTCGTCCGGAAAAAAATCGTAGTTAGCCAGCGCCGGGCGGTCGTCGAAAACGGTGACCTCAAAATCCAATTGCAAGGCCAGCGGCGCCGCGGCCTGGGCGATGTGGCCGGCGCCGGCGATCCAGAGCGCGCACGGAGGAGTGACCGTTTCACGGTAAAGCAAGTGGCTGGTTGATAGTTGATCGTTGATAACCGGCTCAGGTGGTGTGAGAGCGAAATCCTTTTTCACGCCCCAGGATAACGTTCGCTTTCGTTCGGCGAGGTCAGTCCAGAATTTTTCTCCTGCTTGCTGCGCGTTGGGCAGAATGACGCCGAAAACTTTTCCGCCGCAGATCAAGCCATCGTCCCAGCCGAAATCGTGGTCAAGCAGCAGATCAAAGGTGGCAGATTCGTTGGTGCGCAGGGATTGTATGGCGCGCTGTTGGATTTCCGCTTCGAGACAGCCGCCGCCGAGAGTGCCTTTGATGCGGCCATCGCGGTAGAAGAGCGCTTTGGCGCCGACTTTTTGGGGGCTGGAACCTTTGACGCCCGTAATGATACCGAGCGCAACGGGTTCGCCACTGCGCGCTGCGTCAGCGAGGGCTTGAAAGACGATGTTTTTCACCGCCAGAACAGTTTAATGCAAACGAGACGAACAGCAAGCGCCTGTCACGGGATGGGTTTGCTGATGAACCACAGCACGACCACGAGGAATGCGGAGGCGACCAATCCGAAGCCGATAGCGCAAAGAAGGATTCGCAGGTGCTTGCGTCGCGCCGCGCGGCCACCCTGCCCCGGCAACAAATAATACCTTTCCCGCTCTTTATCTTTGGCAAAGCCCAACATGTTGTTTCTAATGAGACGGTTCGGTTTCCAAAATGGTTCCAGCAAAATGCCGGAACTGCTTCAGCGCTACGGAAGGAAATCGTTCCGCCCTGTGCCAACCGACTGCCAGCTATTTGAACGAAATCGCGAGGTCATGTCAATTAGGACTTGCGAAAATCACCCGATTCCATCGGAAATCCTACATCCGCTCTAATGAGAATTCAATCCACTGCCTTGCACATTCGTCTGGCTGATGAGTGAGCCCTGGTAGCCGGTGAGGTGAAGGTTTTTTAAATTCACGCCCGTCATGTTTGCCAAAGAGATGCCGTTTGTACACGTGCCTGAGACGTTCACCAGCGAAAAGCCAGCGAGCGGCTTTTTCGGCGAAATATCCCGGGCGTCCACCAGTCGCGGGCAGTTCGTCACACGAATATTCGAGAAGGAATAATTTCGGCCCACCGGAATTCCGGCGTCGCCTTCGACCGGGTCGTCCGAGGTATTGAGATTCCCTGCGCTGACGAGATTAATTTTCAGGAAGCCGCCGCCGAGGATATCCAGGTCGTCGCCGGAAATATTCTCGATGACACCCGCGCGACCGACTCGGGTCTTGATGTAAATGCCGAAGGTGCGGCAATCCATTTTGCAATGTTCCACCTGCACGTTGCGCACGCCGCCGGAAGTTTCACTGCCGATGCCGACGCCGGCAAAGCGTCGTCCACGCAAGGTGCAATGGGAAATCAAAACGTCTTCGGTCGGCTTGCCGACGCGCGCGCCATTCAGGCCGCGGCCGGATTTAAGGCTGATGCAATCGTCACCCGTATTGATATCGCAACCTTCGATGCGCACGCCTTTGCAGGAATCAATGTCGATGCCGTCGCGGTCGCCTGCGATGTTCACGTTTTTAATGACGACGCCCGAGCAATAGGTCGGGTGCGTGGCCCAATTGCCGCCTTGCGTGACGGTGAAACCTTCCCAACGAACGTCGTTGCACGAGATCGGTTCGAGCACGACTGAGCCGCGCGGATTTTGCGGCGCCGCCATCGCGCGATTGCCTTCGATGCGGCCGGGTCCAACGATGCCGGTGTGGTCGACGTTCGCCGCGTAAATCAGCGCGCGACGGCCCGGTTGCCAACGGCCCTCCCAGCGAATATCCATGGTGGGATAATCGCCGGCATCGCCGCTGCCGATGATGACGCTATTTGTATCCAATCGCAGAATCGTGCCGTAACCCATTTGCACGCTGCCGATCAGATATTTTCCCGCAGGCACAAAAACTTCCCCACCGCCACTGACCGCACAGGCATCGAGCGCTTTTTGGAATGCGACGGTGTCTTTGGTGGTGCCGTCACCGGTCGCGCCAAAATCCCGCACGTTGTAGGAGCGTGTTCCCGCCTTCGCCACGCTCCGGCGCAGCGAGCCGTGTTCCGTATTCCGTGTTTGCGTCGTGACACATCCGACAATGGCGAGAGCCAGAATCAGCACGGACAGGGGGAAACGTTTCATTTGGCGAACGATATAATCGAAAGCGAACACGGAAAAGACTTTTGGAACAAAAAATGGCTAGGAATGACCAATCGCAGCGAGGACGAAATTTCTCGAATGCATTATCCAAGAGGCATGAAGGACGCATTCGGCACATCCGCGTTGTTTCGCGAGAGCGCACTCGATGGGTTTCCCGTGCAGTTGAAACTTCGCGATGGCACGCCCATTGTTATTCGCCCAATCGGCAGGCGGGACGAAACGCGGCTGCGGAAATTTCTACTCCGGGTTCCGGAAGAGGAGCGGTTGTTCATCAAACAACCATTGAGCAATCCCATGGTCGTTCGCAACTGGTGCCGCAACCCGGACTTTGAGCGCAACCTGCCGCTACTGATGTTGCACGGCCAAAAAGTCATCGGCGAAGCGACGTTGCATCAGCGGCTCGGGGGTTGGAAACGGCACATCGGTTTGATTTCGTTTTTGACCGATCCGGATTATCGCGGGCGCGACGTTTCAAAAATTCTCGTGTCGAAGTTGATTGAGATCGCGCGGAGCTGTGGTTTGCGGCGCCTGGAAGCCGAACTCAACGGCGAACGAAAAATCGGGCTGCAAGTGCTCGCTCAACTCGGCTTTGGAAAACTGATGCACGTGCCGGATTACGTCCTCGACATGACGGCCATCACCCACGATTACGTGCTGATGGGCGTGAATCTGAAAGTGGACGAGGAATACGCGGGCGGGGAATAAGCGATTTGCCCCCTACTCCGGCGGGAAATGATCAAAAGTCCGGTGGTGATCGATTCCGCGCAATTGTTGATCCGCGAAATCGAGCGCGGC
>DASZPR010000731.1:0-2890 GCA_035550235.1 Verrucomicrobiia bacterium
TGGACTTTTCGCAATCACCTCCTTACGTCGGTGCCAACAAAAATTTGATCGGCCTTATCGCGATTGCACAAGCACGCTGAAGGCTCGGCCGAGATGGTCGGGATGGGTGAGGGTTTGAAATTGGCGGGTCTGTTTTTGGCCCCATTCGCCGAAGGATTCCGGTTGTCTGAATATTTTTTCCACGATGCGGGTCAGGAATTGTGATTGCGTGCAAAATATTTCGGTCCGCAATCCGGCAGATTCACCTGCGACCTGGATGGCGGAGAAATTCACGTGCGCGGTCAAATCCTGTTCGCCGGCGTTGGCGAGTAAATTGTCGGTGACCTGATGGCGATGGTAAGCGCGGAGCGTACCGTTCACTCGTTCCGGAGAAAACTGTTCGTCGGTGGTGAAGCCGTAATCGAAGGTTAAAAGTTTTCCGTCAGCGAACACGTCGGCGGCGGAACGCCACCACTCTTCGGCGGCGGGGGAGATTTCGATCGTGTAGGCGTCGGGGAGGAGGTCGAATAATTCGGAGTGAAAGTTGAAACGTGAAACGTGATTCGGAGCGGCGGGCAGGCGTGACCAAATGAAGTTTTCTCCATCCAACGACACGGCCCATTCGAACCACTTCTTTTCTTTGGCGTCCCAACCCAAACGATGCACCGGCAGGGCGTCGAGAAGTTCGTTGGAAAAAATGATGGTTCGGGAGGACTCCAGCACGGACTTCAATTCGGTGATCTCTGTTGCCCATTTCACGCCGCCGGGAAAGTCTTTGAGCGTCGCTTGCTGCCAATCGCGGCGGCGGGCGGAAGGCTCGACGATGCAGTATTCCAACCGGTGAAAAATTTCCGGGCGATGCGCATGGAGCCAGGTCAAAATATCCCGGGCCAATTGGCCGTTATGGGCGCCGGCTTCGACAATTTTGAGAGGCGTATTGCGTGCTTCGTATTGCGTGTTTCGTGTCCTGTCTTTGCCCCCAAACCAGTCACTAAATTGGAAACCCAGAAGTTGGCCGAACAATTCGCCGACGCTGACGCTGGTGAAAAAATGACCCCGTTTCCCAACATTGTCCTCTTCTTTTTCATAAAATCCACAATCGGGACAATACAACGCGAGGTCCATAAACCGGGCGAATGGAATGGCTCCTTCAGCCCTAACAATGGCCCTGATTTTTTCGATGATTTCGCTCAACGCTTTAGTGTGGTGCGGATTTAGCTACGCAAACGTGGAAGTATGGCAAAGATAGACGCTTTCTTCAATTTGATGTTCGAGCAAAAAGCTTCGGACCTTCATTTGTCGTCGGGCAACGCCCCGATGCTGCGCATCAACGGCGAGTTGCAGCGCGTGGATTTTCCCCCGCTCGAAAACGACGGTCTCAAGACGATGCTCTACGAGATCGCGCCGGAATATAAGATCAAAATTTTTGAAGAAACGGGCGACGTCGATTTCGGCTACGAAATTCCGAACATCTCCCGCTTCCGCGCAAATTTCTTCAACCAGAAAAACGGCATCGCGGCGGTGTTCCGCCAGATTCCGAGCAAGGTGCTTTCGTTCGAGGATTTTGAAAAGTTCGACGCGCCGCTGCCGGCGGTGTTGAAAAAATTCTCCATGCTGCATCGCGGACTGGTGGTCGTGACGGGGCCGACCGGTTCCGGTAAATCAACGACGCTCGCGGCGATGGTGGATTACGCGAATAAAAATCGCCGCGACCATATCATCACGGTTGAGGACCCCATCGAATTCGTGCATGAGAGCAAGAACTGCCTGGTGAACCACCGCGAAGTCGGCGTGCACACGAAGAGTTTTGCTTCTGCGTTGCGCGGCGCGTTGCGTGAAGACCCGGACATGATTCTCGTCGGTGAGTTGCGCGATTTGGAAACCATTGAGTTGGCGCTCATCGCGGCCAGCACGGGTCACTTGGTTTTCGGCACGCTGCACACACCGAGCGCGGCGAAGACGGTGGACCGTATCATTGACGTTTTCCCGGCGGAACAGCAGAACAAGATTCGCGCGACACTTTCCGAAGCCCTCAAAGGCATCGTGGCGCAAAACCTTTTCAAACGCGTGGACAAGAAAGGCCGCGTGGCCGCGCTGGAAATCCTGGTGTTCACCACCGCCATCGCGAACCTCGTGCGTGAAGGCAAAACACATCAAATCCCCGGCATGATTCAGGTCGGCAAGCGCCAGGGCAATCAACCGCTGGATGACGCCATCATGGATCACCTGCGCATGAAACGAATTTCTCCGGAAGAGGCATACGACAAGGCGTTGGACAAACGGAAATTCCGTTCGTTCCTGCCGAACCCGCCGGATGATGAAGAAACGATGTAATTTATGCGCCGCCCAGAATTGGATATCATTCTGAACACGATGCTGGACTCGCAGCCGGAAGTTTCCGACCTGCTGTTCACCGTGGACAAACCGTTGCAGGTGGAATCGTTCGGCGAGTTGAAATCGGTCGCGATGGACCCTCCCATCGAGGCCCTGACGCCGTTCCAGACGGAGATGATTGCGCTCAATTTGATTGGCGAAAATCACTGGCATGCCGAGGATTTGTTGCGCCGCGGCTCGTGCGATTCGGCTTACACGGTGGCCGACCGGGCGCGTTTTCGTGTCAATATTTTCTCGCAGCGCGGAAATTACTCGATCGTCTGCCGCAAACTGAACACGGAAATTCCGACGCTGGACCATCTCGCCCTGCCGGAAATCATCCGCCTCATTCCGCGCGAAAAAACCGGACTTGTGCTGGTGACGGGCGCGACGGGTTCAGGCAAATCGACCAGTTTAGCGGCCATCCTCAACGAAATTAATCACGAGAAGGCGGTCCACATCATTACGCTGGAGGACCCGGTGGAATTTGTGCACCCGCACCATGCGGCGACGTTCAACCAACGCGAGCTGGGCACGG
>DASZPR010000732.1:0-3259 GCA_035550235.1 Verrucomicrobiia bacterium
CCGCAATGCTCGCTTCCGTGTCAAAACCGACAACTTCCTGTCGTGGCCGCATGACATCGCGCGCCATGCGACGTCGCAAATCGAGCGCGTTCAGGGCAATGCTGCGCCCGGGAGCGGTTGTGCCGGAAATTTTTTGCGCGGAAGACAACAACAGGCGCAATTCGTCTTCCGAGTGAGCGCGCTCGGTGCCGCCATCCACCGAAATGCCAAACTGCCGCAACAGCCATTGAGCCGAATGATGCAGCACCCAGATGAAAGGGAATGAAAAACGGTAAAACCAATGCAACGGAGTCGCCACCGCGAGTGTCGTTTCCAAAGTCTTTCGAATGGCCATTGCTTTCGGCGCCAGTTCGCCGGCCACGATGAGCAAATAGCCGTTCACGAAGAACCCGACCAGAATTGCGATGGTTCGCTGCGTGTCCGAAGACTCGATTTTCAAGAGAGAAAACAAGGGGCTGAGCAAGTGATGGAACACGGGCTCGACCACCACGCCCAGCGCCATGCTGGCGAGCGTGATGCCAAATTGCGTCGCGCCGATGTAGGCATCGATATTCGCGACGACGGTTCGTGCCACCTTCGCGCGGCGGTTGCCCTTGGACGCGAGCGCTTCCAATTGCGTGTCGCGGACGCGGACCAAGGCCAGTTCCGCGGCGACGAAAAAGCCGTTCATTATGACGAGCGCGAAGACCGCGACGATCTTCCAGCCGTTGTCGATGAGGGCGTCCCAATTCATGCTTTGAAAATGACGAAGGACGAAGGACGAATGGGCGCCAGACGCCTTTTGATTGAATGGATGTTTGGTTCATCCATTCGGCATTTGGAATTCGTCATTGTTTTCTTCACAAGCTCACCTCGCCAAAAATGAGTTTCAAAATATCTGTCAGGGTAATGATGCCAATCTCGCGATGATCGCGTCCCAGCACTACCGCGAGCCGCTGACCGCTGCGCTGCATCCGTTGCAGCGCGCTCTCCAATCGCAAATCCTCCTCAACGTAAAGCGCAGGACGCACAAATTCTCCCGCTGGTTTGTTTGTGTCGAGGTCCGGGAGATACAAAATCGTGACCATGCTGATGATGCCGGCGATGCGCCGCGCGCCATCGCGCGTTTCCCAAACCGGCAACCGTGTGACCTGGCGCTCCCGGCATACAGCCATCACCTCACTGACGGGCGTTTGCATCGTGACCGTTGCCGCCAGCATGATCGGCTTGGTGATATGCCGCACGGTGAGACTTTGCAGGTCGAGCACGCGATTGATCATGGCGCGCTCTTCATTCGTCAGCGTGCCGCCGGATTCCTGCATGATGAAGCGCAATTCCTCGCGATTGCCGAAAAGATGTCCACTGAAGGCTTTCCCGCCGGTCCAACGCAGTAACAGCGCGGAAATGCCTTCCACGAGCCATACCAATGGCCGGAGCAGGACATGGATGAACCGAAACGGGCGGGAGCAAAACAGGCAAAGCCGGTTCGGATACAAGCGGAACAGCATTTTCGGCAACAGATCGAACAATGTGTAAAACAGGAAAACGATGACGACAAAAATCATCGCGTACCAAAGCCGGTCACCCGGCAATGCGGTGTCGAGAAACACCAATACCATTCCGAGAATGATGAAATTGGCGACGGTGTTGCCGACGAGGATGGTCCAGAGGAAGTTCTCGGGATTTTCCAGGTAGCCGTGCAACAATTCGGCCGAGCGGCGGCCCGCGCGCATCTGTTTCCGCACGCGCATGCGGCTCAACGCGAAGACGCCCGCCTCCATGCCGGAGAGCAAAAATGACAGCGCCAGGCAAATCGCGAAGGCCAGCCAAACCAATATTTGCGCGGCGTTCATCGGGTCAGCTCCACAAGGATTTCGCGTACGCGACGTTCATCGGCCGCCTGGGTGGTCAGTTTTAATCCGCGAAAAGTCGCGGCGTCGCCGTTTTTGGGCACCACATCCAGCAGGCTCATCAACAGGCCGCCCATGGTTTCGACCTGCGGCACGTCGCCGAGCGGCGGATATTCCCGGCGAAAATCGTCCAGCCGCATCGTGCCGTTTACGCGCCAGCGGCCCGGCGCGAGTTTTTCCATGATGAAACCTTCGGGTTTCAATTCGCTGCGAATTTTGCCGATCAATTCCGCCAGGATGTCTTCCGTAGTCACCAGTCCAGCCGTGCCGCCAAATTCATCCAGCACCATCGCCATGCCGCGGTGCTGGCGCTGCAGGCTTTTCAAGAGTTGGAGCAAGTTCATCGTCTCGGGAACGAACGAAGGAAATTCGATTGCGTCAGCGAGGTCGACATTGGGATCGAGGAGCAGCACGCGAGTATTGAGGATGCCCACGATCGTATCGGGCGTTTCGTCGTAAATGGGCACGCGCCGATGTTTCATTTGGCGCGCGGCGGCGATCATTTCTTCGACGGGCAAATCGTCCGAGATGCAGGACATCTGCGCGCGTGGGCGCATGACTTCCTTTACCGTGCGACGGTCGAGATTGATGATTTGTAAAATGATTTCCTTCTCCGATTGGCCAAGCGTGCCTTGCTGGTAGGCGAGTTCGAGCAATTCCTGATATTCTTCATCGGCGAGCGCGGTTTGCGGCCGGACGAGTTTAGGGAGGCCGGAGAGCAACAGGCCGTTGATTTTTTGAGCCGTCAGCCGGAGCGGCAAGGCGAGTTTTTCCAAAACCAAAAGTGGCCGGGAAACCCGCAAGGCCCAATCTTCCGGGCTGCGAACGGCGAGTGTTTTGGGAAGCACTTCGCACCCGAAAAGAATCAGCACGAACAGCCCCACGATGGTGTAGACGACCGGCCAGTGCGTGCGCAGGGCCATCCAAAAACCGATGGCCAGCATGCCCGCCGTGGCGAAGGTATTGCCGAGCACCATGGTGGCGAGCAGATCCTGCGGGTCGGCGAGCAATTGACTGATGACGCGGCCGAAACGCGGCTCGCGTTCGCTCAATTGGCGCATTTGCCATTTGCTGAGGGAAAAGAGGGCGGTCTCCGCGAGCGCAAAGAAGAAACTGGCGCCGGCGGAGATCAAAATTACCACGACGGCCACAATTGCCGCTGCGTCCATGCGAAGAGCATGAGGGAAAACCGGGGGGAACGCAAAACGCAAAATCGCGTTTGCGGGTTTCACTCCATTGCTGTCGGAGCCAAGGACTTGGACATTGTTCCATGAAGATCGCGTTATTACTATCGATCGCGTGCGCAGCCCTGGTGGCTACAGGATGCAGCACTCCCAGAGGGGGCTCGGAGGATACCTATGAAACTTCCA